>NZ_JBBUTI010000003.1:0-199149 GCF_038066635.1 Ideonella margarita
AAAGAATTGAAGTGAACTTCACTTCCATGAGCATTTAAAGTCTTGCGACTCTGACATCTTGCGATGCCTGTCACTCGCCTTCAAACGCCCACGCTTATCGGCTGTTACTTGTTAAAGAGCTTTGACTTTCGTCGTTTGCTGCAAGCATTTATTTGCAGCGAAGAGGCGAGATTTTGACTGTTTTCTTAAACCGTGTCAAGCACTCAGCTTCTTTATTTTTCACAGCTACTTTCGTTTGCTGCGACAGGCTTGGTTTTTGGTTTTGCCACTTGCGGCTATCACCTCGACTTCGCCTGCCGCGCTGAAGACTTGGTTGTCATCAGCGCAGCCCACGACTATAGCGCGCTTTCAGCCCAGTGCGCAACTTTCTTGTGAAAGTTTTTCAATCAGCGCTGCCGCATCAGGGCTGCGCAGGCATCTTGGGGCGCGTCCGCCTCCAGCACGGTGGGCAGGTAAGAGCTCAGCGCGCGTGCATCGCAGCGCAATACACGCTGCTTGATCGAGCTGACCTGCGCGGGATGCATCGACAGGCTGCGCAGGCCCATGGCAAGCAGCAGCTCAGTGAACGCGGGGTCGCCGGCCATTTCACCGCAGACACACACACCCTTGCCCAATGCGTTGGCCTGGCTGATCGTCTGGGCGATCAAGTGCAGCACAGCCGGGTGCCACGGGTCATACAGATGAGACACGGCCTCATCGGCACGGTCGATCGCGAGCGTGTACTGGATCAGGTCATTCGTGCCGATGCTCACGAAGTCGAAATAGCGCAGGAGCGACGGCAACATCAGGGCGGCGGCCGGCACTTCGATCATGGCGCCCAACTCAACATCGGTGAATGGCACGCCACGCGCACGCAACTCCGCCTGGGCCCGATCAAGCGCCTGCCGGACCCGATGGACCTCCGACAGATGCGCCACCATCGGAATCAGGATGCGCACCTTGCCGAAAGCACTGGCCCGCAGGATGGCCCGCAATTGCTGGCCAAACATCTCAGGTTCAGACAAGCTCCAGCGGATCGCACGCAGGCCCAGCGCCGGGTTGAGCGTGTGTTCGTGCCGAAGCTCGTGCGCCGACATGCGCTCCAGAGGCTTGTCCGCACCAATGTCCACCGTCCGGATCGTGACCGGCAGCCCCTTCAAGGCTTCGACCACCTCCCGGTAGGCAATGAACTGCTCATCCTCGTCAGGGAGGTTGCCGCCGCGATTCATGAAGAGGAACTCGCTGCGGAACAGGCCCACCCCGACTGCACCTGCGTCGATGACAGCGCCGGCATCGCGGGGCATCTCGATATTGGCAAGCAACTCCACCGACTGGCCGTCGAGCGTCACGCTCGGCGTGTGCCGCAGGCGGTTGAGCCTGGCGCGCTCGACCTCGGACTGCCGCTGCCGGAATCGGTATTCCTCAAGAATGATCGGCGAAGGGTTGACGATCAACACCCCCGCGTCGCCGTCGATGACCAGCCAGTCGTCCTGACGAACGATGCGGCTGGCCTCACGCGCACCGACAACCGCAGGAATATCCATGCTGCGGGCCACGATGGCGGTGTGAGACGTGCGCCCACCCACATCCGTCACAAAACCGGTGAAGACGCTGCGCTTGAATTGCAGCATGTCGGCCGGCGCAATGTCGTTGGCCACCAGGATGAGCGGGTCTTCGCCAGCAAAGTCACGCGGCACGCCGTGCACACCGGACGAAGCCAGTGGGTCTGCCACCCGTGCCAGGGCCTTGAGGATGCGCTCGGCGACCTGTTCCAGGTCGGCCTTGCGCTCACGGAGGTAATCGTCCTCCATCTCGTCGAATTGCCGGGCCAGCACTTCCAGCTGGGCCGACATCGCCCACTCCGCGTTGTAGTGCCGCTCGATGATCCACTGCTTGGTGGCCTCGGCCAGCATCTCGTCGTGCAGCATCATCAGGTGCACGTCCAGCAGCGCCGCCAATTCGGCATGGCTCTCTTCAGAGACTTCGGCCTTCAGCGTGGTCAGCTCCGCAGCCACTTCGTCACGGGCGTCACGCAGCCGCAGCACCTCGGACTCGACCTCGGAGGCGTCGACGAAATAGTGGGCCACGTCGACCCGACTCGACGCCACGAGCACGGCGCGCCCGATGGCGACACCGCGAGACACCGGCAGACCAAAAACCTGAATGCTCATGCAAGGAATGTAGCAGCCCGTCGCGCGCGCCAGACCGGTGGAAACGCGCCATCACAAAAGGGTCACGCAGGCGTCACAGGCCAGTCACCGGCGTAGCCAACCATGGCGTCATTCCGAACAGGAGGTCGCATGAAAGAGCTACCCAATCCCACCCTGCCGCTGATCGGCATGCTGGATTTCCGCGCAGCCCGCCCCGCACTGGCGCCTCAGGCGGCGCCGGTGGCGCAGGCCGCAGCGGCCAACACCGACGGGTTCGAAATCGTCTGGGCGCGTCACCTGGATGAAGTGCGCCAGGCGCAGCGCCTGCGCTACCAGGTCTTCGCAGAGGAAATGGGCGCCAGCCTGCCCAGCCTGCCGGGTGCGCCTGCCGGGCATGACGTGGACGTGTTCGACAACTTCTGCGAGCACCTGCTGGTGCGCACCCTGGCCACCGATGATGCGCCAGCTGCCGTGATCGGCACCTACCGCGTCCTGACGCCAGGCGCCGCACGCCGGGCAGGTGGTTATTACAGCGACACCGAGTTCGACCTGACCCGCCTGCGCCCGCTGCGGGAGAGCATGGCTGAGCTGGGCCGCTCATGCGTGCATCCGGATCACCGCTCAGGCGGAGTGATCCTGTCGCTGTGGGGCGCCCTGGCCGGCTTCATGGCCGCCAACGGCCTGAACAACATGATTGGTTGCGCCAGCGTGAGCATGCGCGACGGTGGCCACGTGGCCGCCAGCCTGTGGGAGCAGCTCCGGCACAGCCACATGGCCAGCCCCGAGCACCATGTGCGCCCGCGCCTGCCGCTGCCGGTGGAAGAGCTCAACCACGGTCTGCAGGTCGAAGCGCCCCCGTTGATCAAGGGCTACCTGCGCTGCGGCGCCAAGGTGCTTGGCGCGCCAGCCTGGGATCCTGATTTCAATACGGCCGACCTGCCGATGCTGATGCGTCTGGCCGATCTGCCCGCCCGCTATCGCCGGCACTTCCTCGGGCACTGATCAGCGCCCGGGGTTCGGCGAGGGGTTCACTGCCCTTCGCCGAACTTGTCGTTGACGAGTGCGGTGATCTGGGCCTGGGCCTCACCCTCATCGGGGCCGTCGGTCTCCAGTTCGACCTCGGCGCCCAGGCCAGCCGCCAGCATCATGACGCCCATGATGCTCTTGGCATTCACCCGGCGCCCGTTGCGGCTCATAAAGACCTCGCACTTGAAACTGCCGGCCAGCTTGGTCAGCTTGGCTGATGCACGGGCATGCAGCCCAAGCTTATTGCTGATGGTGAGCGTGGTCTTGATCATGGGCAGAAGAAGAAAGCTTTTGATTTTGTGGCCGCTGGGCGGCCCCTTGCATCACCCCCTGTGACCCACCAGCCACCGCACGGGCAACCAGGGACTCCAGGGGTTCATGAACATAGGCGAGCGCTCGCCAGAGCATCGGCACATTGACGCCCGCCACCAGGCGAACGTCCTGGCCGTCCACCAGCCGTTGCGCCACATTGCAGGGCGTCGCACCGAACACATCACACAGCACCAGTGCTTGCGGGTCCTTGACCGTCGCCAGCAGCGCGCGCCCCTGGCGCTCGATCTCTTCCGGCGCGGCATCTGCCGGCACATCCAGCGCGGCCACACGGCCGATGGCGTCAGGGAAGACATGCGCAGCCACGTCGCGCAGCGCGGAGGCCAGCGGGGCGTGGGCAATGATGAGCAAACCAGGCATGAACTACGGGGAGCAGACTGCAAACGCTCCAAACCAGCGGAGAGCCATTATCAGGCCGCGTGCGCTGGAGCGGGCGAGCAGGCCCTTCACGGTTGAAAACGCAACGCTTCCTCGAAAGGCGCCCAAGCGCTGACGGTGTTCTCACCCTCCGGACCAAGCACCATGGCCTGCACCACCCAGGTGCCGCGGGCGGCCAGCCGGAGCAGGACCTGCTTGCGCTGCCCATCGGGCCACGGTCCTGTCCAGGTCCAGCGCCCGGCCCCGGGCTGGGGTGTCATGCCCGGCCATGCCGGCGCTTTCGTGTCGGCAACCGGCTCACCGCGCAACTTGCCCAGGGCACTGTCGCGCAGATCATGAAGAGCGGCGTCCACCTTGGCGGGGTCCTTCATGTCAGCGGCACTCACGGCAAACAAGGTGCCGTTCACCTCGCAGACATGGAGCTCCATCGCCACCGTGGCACCCGCCACCTGCAGCGATCGCTCATGGTGATCAGGGCGGCACGGCATGCCAAATCGCAAGCCCGGGCCCGCCAAGGTCAGCTCCCGCCAGTTCAGGCTCGGCGCGCACGCGGCCAGGCAGGAGACAAGCAGGGAACAAGACCAGAGGGTCAGCAGATGTCGGCGCATGGCTCATTATCAGGGCCTCGTTCAGGGGATTCACGCGCGGTTGGTTCACGACGAACATAGCTCCCTTTTTGCTCGGCCGCCATGCAGCAAATGCTGCACGCTGCGCCGGCTTTTTGCCGCCCTCAACCGTTTGTGACAACATCAATGTGTCGCGAGCGGGACAACCGCCGCGCATTGTCATGAACGCCCCCGACCGGTTTACCTCGCCCATGCAGTCACCCTCCTCCGCCCCGTCCACCGCCAACGACGACCATTGGCGCGAGTTGATCAGCCAGATCGGCAGTGACGTCGGCATTGCGCTGTCGAGCGCCATGGAGCGCGTCACGGTGCTGGCCACCACGGGCAAGATCGACCGCGTCGGCCTGCGCGCACTGCGCGACGAAATCGAGCACGCCCGCCGTGTCGGCATGATCGGCCAGCAGCTGGCGCGCTTCGCCTCGGGCCGCATCCGCCAGTCGCCGGAGCAGGTCAATCTCACGCAGATGACGCGCGATGTGCTGGTGCAGCGCGGGCGCGAGGCCACGGCCAAGGGCCTGGAATTGCGCCAATCCATGCGCCCGGCCGACGTGATCGTCGATGCAACGCTGCTGCATGCGCTGCTGCAAGCCGTGGTGGACTGGGTGCTGGAACATGCCCGCGGCACCATCGAGTTCCGCCTGGACATTCGCCCCTGGCCGCCGCATGCGCGGCTGACCTGCCAGTTCGGCCATCAACCAGCCGATGCGGCCATTCCGGATGTGGTGGCGGCCAGCGACAAGGTGCCGTCGCTGGATTCGATGTCCTGGCGGCTGGTGCAGCAGATTGCCTGGACGCTGCAGCTGGTGATCGAGCGGCAGGACAGCGCCAACGCCAGCACGCTGTCGCTGGAGTTCCCGCGCACGGTCAGCGAACAGATTGAAGGCGTCACTGCCGTTGAAATCGACCAGGGGTTCGGCGTGTCCGACAACTCCAAGCCGTTGGCGGGCAGCCATGTGCTGGTGGTGGCTTCGCGCCGCGACACCCGCAACGAGATCCGCGAAGCGACCCGCCACATGGGTTTGCTGGTCGACTTCGTGAGCTCGGTGGAAGAAGCCGAGGAGTTCTGCCGCGACGCCCTGCCGCACGCCATCGTGTACGAATCAGGCCTGAGCGGCGACCGTTTCGAGAAGCTGCGCACGGGCATCCGCGCTGAAATGCCGACCTTCGTGTTCATCGAGATCACGGAAGAGGGCAAGCAGTTCGAGCTGTCGGATGAGGGCGAGCAACGTCAGGCCGTGGTGGGCCGCGAGGCCGTGATGGTCTCGCTGCCCTCGGCGCTGATCTTCGAGCTGTCGCGCACCCTGTAACGGACGACGGTGCCACGGGCCGCATCACGCGGCCCGTCCCGCCCTGCCGCGGTCAGCGGCCAAACACCTTCTTGAGGATGTCGCTGCCGGTGCCCACCGGGTCCTGGCGGATCTTCTTCTCTTCCTCGCCAATCATCAGGTAGAGCCCGTCCAGCGCCTTGCGGGTGACGTACGCCTGGATGTTGCTGTCTTCCTGCTTGACCAGCCCCATGCCGGCGGCCTTGCCAGCCAGGGCGTTGTACTTGTCGGCCAGTGACACCTGCTCCGTTGCCCGGGTGACGATGGGCAGGAACTTGGTGCCCAGCGGCGCGCGGGTCTTGCCGGCGAAGAAGTCGGTGACCGAGGTCTCGCCACCCTGCACCACCTTCACGGCGTCCTGCACCGACATGCCCTTCACGGCGGCCACCAGCAGAGAACGCGCCTCCGGCACGGCCGCCTCGGCGGCACGGTTCATGGCCGTCACCAGTTCGTCGACCTTCTTTTGCTGCCCGGTGAACTTGGCCAGCTTGGCGGCTTCATTCAAGAAACCGGGCAAGGGGATGCGAACTTTCGGGTTCCCGAGGAATCCATCGCTCTGGCCAAGCAAACTCACGGCCGCCTCAGCGCCGCGCTCGAGCGCCGTCTTCACGCCCAGCGAGGCGTCGGACTGGCTGAGCAAGCCGGCCTGGGCCTGCGAATGCCAAGCCCCGAGCACCAGCATGCCCGGCACCATCGTCGTAAACTGTCTTCGCAACATTTCTGAATCCTCCATGCAACGTCGCCGCCATCTTGCTCTGAGCGCCAGCCTGCTGGCAACCGCCACCTTGGGGCCGCTGCTGCTCTCAGGCTGCGCCAAGCGCGAAAGCGCGCCGGATGTCGCCTGGACGTTGCTCGACGGCAGCAAGGGGCAGATGTCTGCGCAGCGCGGCAAGGTGATGCTGGTGAACTTCTGGGCCACCAGCTGCACGACCTGCGTGCACGAGATGCCGCAGATCATGGCCACGCACGAGAAGTTCAAGGCACAAGGGTTTGACACGCTGGCCGTGGCGATGAGCTACGACCCGCCGGCCTATGTCGACAATTTCGCCAAGTCGCGCCAACTGCCTTTTGGTGTGGCGATCGACAACACCGGCGTCATCGCCAAGGCTTTTGGCGACATCCGCCTGACGCCGACCACCTTCCTGGTGGACAAGCGCGGCAAGGTCGTCAAGAAGTTCGTTGGTGAGCCCGACTTCGCCGATCTGCACAAGCTGATCGGCGAGTTGCTCGCAGAGGCCTGACTCCCGTCAGGCCCTGCGGCCAGTCAGACCAGACCGGCGCCGGCGGCCTGCTTGTCGGCGTGATAGCTGGAGCGCACCATGGCGCCGACAGCCGCGTGGGTGAAGCCCATCTCGTAGGCCTTTTCCTCGAACATCTTGAAGGTGTCCGGGTGCACATAACGGCGCACCGGCAGGTGGTGGCCCGACGGCGCCAGATACTGGCCGATCGTCAGCATGTCGATGTTGTGGGCGCGCATGTCGCGCATCACCTCGAGGATTTCCTCATCGGTCTCACCCAGGCCCACCATGATGCCGCTCTTGGTCGGCACGCCCGGCACTTCTTCCTTGAAGCGCTTGAGCAGGGTCAGGCTGAACTGGTAGTCAGAGCCCGGACGCGCTTCCTTGTACAGGCGCGGCGCGGTTTCGAGGTTGTGGTTCATCACGTCCGGCGGCGCGGTCTTGAGGATTTCCAGCGCACGGTCCATGCGGCCGCGGAAGTCCGGCACCAGCACTTCGATGCGGGTCTCGGGTGACAACTCACGCACCTGGCGGATGCATTCCACGAAATGCCCGGCGCCACCGTCACGCAGGTCGTCTCGGTCGACGCTGGTGATGACCACGTAGCTCAGCTTGAGCGCCGCGATGGTCTTGGCCAGGTTGGCGGGCTCGTCCACATCCAGCGGGTCAGGCCGGCCGTGGCCCACATCGCAGAACGGGCAACGGCGGGTGCACTTGTCACCCATGATCATGAACGTGGCTGTGCCCTTGCCGAAGCACTCGCCGATGTTCGGGCAAGAGGCTTCCTCGCACACCGTGTGCAACTTGTGCTCGCGCAGGATGTTCTTGATTTCGTAGAAGCGGGTGCTTGGCGAGCCGGCCTTGACGCGGATCCAGTCGGGCTTCTTCAGCGTCTCGGCAGGCACCACCTTGATGGGGATGCGGGCCGTCTTGGCCTGGGCCTTCTGCTTGGCAGTGGCGTCGTAGTCTTCAGCAGACTTGGCTTCGTGGGTGATGTTCTGGGTGGCCATGGCAATGCAGCAGCAGAAGAAAAGGCGGTCAGGGCGCCAGATGGCGGGCGAGGCGCTGGGTCAGCACCTCGGCCACGGCAGCAGCCGACACGCGGACGCCCAGTGTAGCGAGGTCGACTGTCTGCAGCCCCGCGTAGCCGCAAGGGTTGATGCGGCTGAAGGGCTCCAGATCCATGTCGACGTTCAGTGAAACGCCGTGATAGGTGCGATGCTGGCTGACCTTGATGCCCAGCGCGGCCACCTTGCCGAGACCGGCAAACGGGTCCAGGCGCGGGCCGGCCGGCAAGCCGGCATTGAGCGGATCAGCCAGGTTGACGTAGATGCCCGGTGCGCCCTCGACCCGGAAGCCGACCACGCCGAAGTGCTCCAGCGTCTGGATGACGGCCGCCTCGATGCGGAACACGTATTCCTTGACGTAGATGCCCAGGCGGCGCAGGTCGATCAGCGGGTAGATCACCACCTGACCCGGTCCGTGGAAGGTGACTTGCCCGCCCCGGTTGCTCTGCACCACCGGGATGTCGCCGGCGCCCAGCACATGCTCGGGCTTGCCGGCCACGCCCTGGGTGAACACGGGCGGGTGCTCGACCCGCCAGAGCTCGTCGGGCGTTTCGGGCCCGCGGGATTCTGTGAACGCCCGCATGGCGTCGAAGGTCTGCGCATAGGGCACGCTGCCCCAATCGCGCAGCAGCAGGCCGGGGTGAGCGGGCGCCATGCCGGGAATCGTCAGAGGACGATCTTGACCATCGGGTGCGTGGTCAGCGTGCGGTAGAGCTCGTCGAGTTGCTCGCGGCTGGTGGCGGTCACCGTGATCGTCACGCCCAGGTAGTTGCCGGCCTTGCTCGGGCGTGTTTCCACCGTCGCGGGGTCGAAGCCGGGGTCGAAATTCAGCGCCACGGCGACCACGGCGTCAACAAAACCGTCGACATGGGCGCCCATCACCTTGATGGGAAAGGCGCTGGGGTACTCGATCAGCGACTGCTCGGGAGGAATGTAGGACATGGCTGAACTGTGGGGTCAGGGTGAAAACAATTCAAGGGTGCGCCCGGGCGCTCACTTGATCCACAGGCGCAGGGCGTCCCAGGCGCGGCCCAGCAGACCGGCCTGCGGCACGTCGTCCATCGCCACCAGCGGCACCGACGCCACCGGCGTGCCGGCGGCCGTCGTCACCTTCAGAGTGCCCACGCGCTGGCCCTTGGTCAGCGGCGCCACCAGCGGGTCGTTGCGCTCCACGGCGGTGCGGATGCGATCGCCCTCGCCCTTGGGCACGGCCACGTACAGCGCACCGGAGCCGCCCAGACGCGCCTCGTTGCTCTTGCCCTTCCAGACCGGCGCCACCGTCACCGGCTTGTCGGCCTCGAACAGGCGCACCGCATCAAAGGCGGTGTAGCCCCAGTTCAGCAGCTTCTGGCTTTCGTTGGCGCGGCCCTGCATCGACTCAGCGCCCATCACCACCGACAGCAGGCGGCGCTTGCCGTTCGGGAAGTCACGCTGGGCGGACGAGATCAGGCAATAGCCCGCCGCGTCGGTGTAGCCGGTCTTCATGCCGTCCACCGTCGGATCGCGGCGCAGCAGCAGGTTGCGGTTGTCCTGCCGGATATTGTTGAAGCTGTATTCCTTGATCGCGTAGTAGGCGTAACGATCGGGGAAGTCGCGGATGATGCGCTGGGCGATCTCGGCCAGTTCGCGCGCAGTGCTGCGGTGGCCGGCTTCGGTCAGGCCGGTCACGTTCTTGAAACTGGTGTTCTTCAGGCCCCAGGCCTGGGCCTGGCGGTTCATCTGCGCAACGAACGCGTCCACCGAGCCGGCAGCGCCTTCCGCCAGCGCCACCGCGGCGTCATTGCCGGACTGCACGATCATGCCCTTCAGCAGCTCGTCCACCGTCGGCGTCATCTTCGGGTCGATGAACATCAGCGAGCCGCCACCCTTGCGCTCCGACCAGGCCCGCTCGGACACCGGCAGCCGCTGCTCCAGGGCCAGCTTCTTGTCACGCAGCGCGCTGAACACCACGTAGGCGGTCATCAGCTTGGTCAGCGATGCGGGCTCGGCCGGCGCGTCGGCATTGCGCTCGGCCAGCACCTGGTTGGCGGTCAGATCGACCAGCAGATAGCCGCGGGCGACGATGTCCGGCGCTTGAGGCGCCTGCGCCAGGGCCGGCAGGGACGCGCTGAGCGACAGCGCTGCAGCCACGAGAACAAAAGGAATGCGGTTCATGAATAGCCTGTGAATCAACGGTGCCATGCGTCAGTGACGATGGACTTGAGCAGCGCGAGCTGCCCATGGAAAAAGTGGCCGACGCCCGGCACCACCAGCACGGGCAGCACCTGGGGCCGGGCCCAGTCGAGGGCGGCGCTCAAGGGCACCACCTCGTCGGCCTCGCCGTGGATGACCAGCGTGTTGGCTGGCACGGCGGCGACCTGGAAATTGACGGCAGCCGGGCCCACCAGCACCAGCCGCTCGGCGGGATGATCGGCCGGCAGGCGCGCGGCGGCCTGCGACGTGACATAGGCGCCAAACGAAAAGCCGGCCAGCGCCAGCGGCAGGTTGGCATCGCGGTGCGCGGCGATCACGGCGAGCGCATCGTCCACCTCGCCGCGGCCTTCGTCCCATTGCCCCTCAGACCCACCCACGCCCCGAAAATTGAAGCGCACGGCCCGGTAGCCCAGTTGCACGAAAGCGCGAGCCAAGGTTTGCGCCACCTTGTTGTCCATCGTGCCGCCATGCAGCGGATGCGGGTGGCACACCACCACCACGCCGCGCGGGGCTGCGCCCTGCGGCTCGTCAATGGCAACGGCCAAGGCGCCTGCAGGCCCGTTCAGCGTCAGGCGCTGGGTATTTGCATTCATGTAGAAAACTCAGTGGCCCGGGTCAGCGGCCAACCTCAGGCGCCAGCATCAGGCGTTCAACGGGCTTGCCGTTCTTCAGGTGCGATTCGACGATCTCGTCGATGTCGTGCTGATCGACGAAGGTGTACCAGACGCCTTCCGGATAGACCACCGCCACTGGCGCGCCGGCACAGCGGTCCAGGCAGCCTGCCTTGTTCACCCGCACACCGCCCACACCGGCCAGACCGGCTTCGCGCACGATCTGCTTGCAGTGATCAAAACCGGCCTGTGCGCCTTGCTGCGCACAGCAGGCCTGGCCGTTGTCGCGCTGGTTCAGGCAGAAGAAGACGTGGTGCTTGTAATAGCTCATGGCCGGATTGTAGGCAGTGGGCCGTGGCGCAGCCCCGATCCGGTCAATCCCAGCGCGACGCGATGCGCCCGAACAGCGACACCAGCGCCAGGTACGGCCACAGCCAGCCCACCCACTGCGCCAGCCCGTGGAAGCGGATGAACCGCCCCTGCTCCCAGGCCTGCAGCGTCAACGCGAAGAAGGGGTCGGCCGGCGCCTGGGCCACCAGCATCACCTGCGCACACACCACCGCGATGCCCAGTGCTGCCACCAGCCGGAAACCGGCACCCATGCACATCAGCGCCAGCACCAGGCCCACCGCCAGGCCCGGCAGCAAGACCGGGCTCATCCAAGACAAGGCATGCGCCGGCCCGAAGCTCAGCGTGGCCGACAAGGTGCTGGCCGCCAGCCCCAGCACCGCGGCCGAGAGGGCCAAGGCCACGCGGCGCCAGCCCGGCAAGGTCACGGAAAAGGCCAGCAGACACGGGCCGAGAAAACCCAGCGTGATGCCCAGGCCTTCCAGCATGGCCGGGTAGCGGTCGCCCGACACGGGCACGTCGTTGAGCAGCTCCAGCAGGTCCTGGGCGCGCGGCACATCCAGCAGCAACTCGTTCAGGCCGGCCAGCACGCGCTCCCAACCGAGGCCGAGGCCGAAAGTGAACGGTGTCGGGAACAGCAAGCCAAACGGCCACACGGCCATCAGCACCAGCGTATTGGCACTGCGCCGCACAAACCAGCGGTCACGCACCCGCTGCCAGAGCGCGAGCACCGACATGCGATGCGCCGCCACCGCCAGCAAAGCCCCCAGCACGCCACCCGCCGCATTGAGCATCAGGTCGAGCTGCGACGGCACGCGCACCGGCAGGAACTGCTGGGTGACTTCCATCGTGTACGACACCAGCGCTGGCAGCGTCACCGCCAGCCACCAGGCCGGCCACGAGCGCACCTGGCTGCGCACGCACGCCAGGAACAGCAGCGCGCCCATCGGCATGTAGCCGATCAGGTTCGACCAGACATCAAACCGCAGGCGGCGCTCGGGCATGGGCAGCGCCAGCAGTTCCGTGAGGCTCGCGCCCGCCGGCCACCGCCAGTCGGTGAACGGATACAGGCTGGCATACATCACCAGCCCGATGAACAGCGCCGCCAGCGGCACGGCCGAGCTGAGATGCCGGGTGCCCGCGCTGGAAGCACTCATCGGCAACAGGATCAGAAGGGCTTGACGACCACGAGGATGACCACCGCGGCAAACAGCAGCACCGAGACCTCGTTGAACACGCGGTACCAGCGGTCGCTGCGGCGGTTCGCCATCTGCTCGAAGTCACGCATCAGGCGACGGCAGTAGTGGTGATAGCCAATCGTGGCCACCACCAGCGTCAGCTTGGCATGCATCCAGCCGCTGCCCGGGCCGCGGCCCACGCCGTAGCCCAGCCACATCACGGCGCCCAGCACCAGGGCAATCACCATCAGGATGCCGGAGAAGCGGTACAGCTTGCGCGCCATCAGCAGCAGGCGTTCGCGCTCGGCATGGCTGTCACCGGGCACCATGGCCAGGTTGACGAACAGACGGGGGAGATAAAAGAGACCGGCAAACCAGCTCGCCACGAAGACGATGTGCAGGGCCTTGATCCAGAGGTACGGGGTGCTCATGCGGCGATTATCGCGGCGCAAAAACGAAGCCCGGAAAAGAAAGAGCCCCGGCACGAGGCCGAGGCTGAAAAGCCTTTGACGCTGTCATCACGTAAAGGCACCTGCTCAGGGAGGAAAAGCAGGGAGATTCACCCTTTCGGGTGTCCCTCAGCCCCAAATGTATCACCGCGTCGCATACCGGTACCATAGCCACCATGTAAATGCCCCGCGGGAACCATCGAAAAAGTGACAAATTCGATACATCTCGCGACACCCCAGGACACCCCGTGACACACGCCCGATTCCCCGCTGCCCGCCCTCGTCGCCTGCGTCGCGACGCCTTCAGCCGCGCCATGGTGCGCGAGCACACCCTGACACCGGCCGACCTGATCCTGCCGGTGTTCGTGCTGGACGGTGAGAACCAGGTGCAGGACGTGGCCAGCATGCCCGGCGTGCAGCGCCTGAGCATCGACCGCCTGTTTCCGCTCGCCGAAGAATGCGTGCGGCTGGGCGTGCCGGTGATGGCCCTGTTCCCGGTGATCGACAGCGCCCTGAAAGACCCCACAGGCAGCGAGGCCACCAACCCGAACGGCCTGGTGCCCCGCGCCGTGCGGGCGCTGAAGGCGCGCTTCCCGGAGCTGGGCATCCTGACTGACGTGGCCCTCGACCCCTTCACCAGCCACGGCCAGGACGGCCTGCTGGATGAAAACGGCTACATCCTGAACGACGAGACGGTGGCGGTGCTGCGCCAGCAGGCGCTGACCCAGGCGGCGGCCGGCGTCGACATCGTGGCCCCGAGCGACATGATGGACGGCCGCATCGGCGCCATCCGCGATGCGCTGGAAGCCAACGGCCACATCCACACGCGGATCATGGCCTACAGCGCCAAGTACGCCAGCGCCTTCTACGGCCCGTTCCGCGACGCCGTGGGCTCAGCCGGCAACCTTGGCAAGAGCGACAAGAAGACCTACCAGATGGACCCGGCCAACAGCAACGAGGCAATGCGTGAAGTGGCCCTCGACATCGCCGAAGGCGCCGACATGGTGATGGTCAAGCCCGGCCTGCCCTACCTCGACATCGTCAAGCTCGTGAAAGACGAGTTCCGCATGCCGACCTTCGCCTACCAGGTGAGCGGTGAGTACGCGATGATCAAGGCCGCCGCCCAGAACGGCTGGCTCGACCACGACAAGGTGATGATGGAAGCGCTGCTGGCCTTCAAGCGCGCAGGCGCCGATGGCGTGCTGACCTATTTCGCGCTCGACGCCGCACGCCTGCTGCGTGAAGGCTGAGCCCTTGCCTGCCGACAACGGGGCCATGCGCATCTTCCACATCCACGCCGACCGCTTCGAAGCGCTCGACCGCCTGCCCGACACCCTGCCCGAACAGGGCTTCCTGTGGGTGGGCAGCGGCCGCCGGGAGTTCGAGGTGCACCGCGCCGATCTGCAAGCCGGTCTGCAGCGCTGGACCGGCACGCCGGGCCTGGTCGACCTGCATGTCAGCGACCTGCTGAACCCACAGTTGCCTTCGCACTTCGAGGACACCTCCTGGTACGACCTGCTGGTGTTCCGCCGGCTGGCCGCGGGCGCCGGCAGCCAGACCCTGTTCGTCGGTGAGGAAAACGGCACGGCCAGCACGGCCCGTCAGGCGCTGGCTGCCATCGACACCAGCCCCGTGGGCTTCGCCGTGTTCGACCGGGTGCTGGTGACGGTGCATCCGGCCGACTGCCTGGTGCGCGACTATTTCGCCCACCGGCTGACGCAGCACTCGATGGAGTCCGATCCGCGCGGCACCACCCGGCTGCCCGCCAGCCCGGCTGATCTGATGCTGCGGATGGTCAACCACATGGTCGACAGCTATCTGGAGCTGCGCCGGCTGCTGACCCGCCAGCTGACCACGCTGCAAGGCGAGCTGCTGGGCAACAACAGCCGCTTCCATGATTGGCAGGTGCTGCTGCAATCACGCGAAACGCTGCACATGCTGGAAGACACCTGCGAGGACCAGCGCAGCGCGGTGCAGGAATGGATCGACGCACTCGATGAATGGCCGGCAGAAACCGACCTGCTCGCGCAGCGTGAACGCGAGCTGCTGCGGGTGCGCTCACGCGATGTGCTGGAGCACATCGAGCGGGTGCTGAGCCATGTGCGCCGGCTGGAGCAGAGCGCCGAAGCGGCCGTGCAGATGCACTTCTCGGCGCTGGGCCACCGCACCAACGACATCATGCGCACGCTGACGGTGCTGACCGCCATCTTCCTGCCGCTGAACCTCATCACCGGCATCTTCGGGATGAACTTCGACTGGATTCCGCTGCTGCATCAGCGCGACGGTTTCTGGTTCGCGGTGGGCCTGATGGTCTGCATCGCCCTCGGGCTGGGCGGGTTCTTCTGGCGCAAGCGCTACCTGGGCACGCACCAGCGGCCGCGCTGAAGCCGGCCGCTGCAGCCTGCTTCAGCGCGCCTCAGCCGCGCTCTCGCCCGGCGTAGGGGTCGGCCAGGCCCAAGCCCAGCAGGATGGCCGTTTCGCGGGCCTCCATGGCCTCGGCTTCCTCGCCGTCGTCTTCGTGGTCGTAGCCCTGCGCATGCAGGGTGCCGTGCACCAGCAGGTGAGCGTAATGGTCGGCCACGGAGATACCCAGCTCGGCCGCCTCGCGCTCAACCACCGGCGCACAAAGAATCAGGTCGGCCTGCACCACCGGCTCATGCTCGTAGTCGAAGGTCAGCACGTTGGTGGCGTAATCCTTCTGGCGGTATTCGCGGTTCAGCGTCTGGCCTTCCTCGGCCCCGACGATGCGCACCGCGATCTCGCCGGGGTTCTCCAGCGCCGCGCGCATCCAGCGGATCACCTTGTGGCGCGGCAGCAATGCGCGGTGCGACGGATCAGCGAACTGCAGCGACAGCGTCAGCTCAGGCAGGGCAGCTTTGCTCATCGGCTCTGTGCCTCACGTTGGCGGCTCTGGGCGTCATAGGCATCCACGATGCGGGCCACCAGCGGGTGGCGCACCACGTCAGCCGAGGTGAAGTGCGTCATCGCGATGCCCTTGACCTTCTTCAGCACCTGGGCCGCGTCCACCAGGCCGCTGGGCATGCCCTTGGGCAGGTCGATCTGGCTGACGTCGCCGGTGATCACCGCCTTGGCGCCAAAGCCGATGCGGGTCAGGAACATCTTCATCTGCTCGGGCGTGGTGTTCTGCGCTTCGTCGAGGATGATGAAGCTGTGGTTCAGCGTGCGGCCGCGCATGAAGGCCAGCGGCGCGATTTCGAGCGTGCCCTTTTCGAAAGCCTTGGTCACGCGATCGAAACCCATCAGGTCATACAGCGCGTCGTACAGCGGGCGCAGGTAGGGGTCGACCTTCTGCGTCAGGTCACCCGGCAAAAAGCCCAGGTGCTCGCCGGCTTCCACCGCCGGGCGGGTCAGGATGATGCGCTGCACGGCGCTGCGCTCCAGCGCATCCACCGCACAGGCCACGGCCAGAAAGGTCTTGCCGGTGCCGGCCGGGCCGATGCCGAAGCTGATGTCGTGGCCCTGGATCTTGCGCAGGTAGTCCATCTGGTTGGGCGTGCGGCCAGTCAGATCAGCCCGGCGGGTGTGCAGCACGATCTCGCCCTCGGCCACCGCAGCCACCGAGCGGGGCTTGGCCTCGCCACGGCGCAGGTCGTCGATCGCCAGTTGCAGCACGTCGGCCGGCAGCGGCTTGCGTGCCAGCTCGTACAGGGTTTCAAGCAGAGCCAGCGTGCGTTCGGCGTCGCGCTTGCTGCCTTCGATGCGGAAGGCGCCCTGGCGGCGGCTGATCGTCACCGGCAGCGCGGCCTCGATGGTCCGCAGGTGTTCATCAAGTGCACCGCAGAGGTGGCCCAGCCGGGTGTTGTCCAGCGGCGAGAAAGTGTGTCGCAACATCATCAGCCGCATTGTCCGGCAAAGGATAATCCCGCGTCATGATCGGTCGACTCACTGGCGTTCTCGCGGAAAAATCGCCCCCGCAGGTGGTGCTGGATGTGCACGGTGTCGGCTACGAAGTCGATGTGCCCATGAGCACCTTCTACAACCTGCCCGCCCTGGGCGAGAAGGTCACGCTGCTGACCCACTTCGTGGTGCGTGAAGACGCCCAGCTGCTCTACGGCTTTCTCACCGGCGAAGAACGCGCCACCTTCCGCGAGGTGGTGAAGATTTCCGGCATCGGCCCGCGCACGGCGCTGTCCATCCTGTCGGGCATGTCGGTGAGTGACCTGGCCGGCGCGGTGTCTCGCCAGGAAGGCGCGCGCCTGCAGAAGGTGCCGGGCATCGGCAAGAAGACCGCCGAGCGGCTGCTGCTGGAGCTCAAGGGCAAGCTCGGGGCCGACCTGGGCGCGGTGCCGGCCGGTGTGAACAGCGAAGCGCAGGCCGACATCGTGCAGGCGCTGATGGCCCTGGGCTACAGCGAGAAGGACGCAGCCGCTGCGCTGAAGAAGTTGCCGCCGGACGTAGGTGTCAGCGACGGCATCAAGCAGGCGCTCAAGCTGATGGGCTGAGCGCCCGCGGTTTCAACGCGTCGCTTCAGCCCATCACCACGGCTCAGTGCTTCATGCTGCCGTGGTCGTGGCCGGCATGGGGGTCGGCCGGCTTGGCGCCCAGGGCCTGCACGGGCACCGTCAGCGCCAGCGTTTCCAGCTTGCCGTCCTTGCCCTGCACGTTCAGCGTCAGGGGCACGGTGTCTCCGGCTGCCAGCGGTTTCTTCAGGCCCATCAGCATGACGTGATAGCCGCCCGGCTTGAGTTCCACCGCTTTGCCAGCCGGCAACTCGACGCCCTTGACGGCGCCCATCTTCATCACGTCGCCCACCATCTTCATCTCGTGGATCTCGACCACGTCGGCCGCCGGTGACGCCGCAGACACCAGCGTGCCGCCCTGCGCCGAGGTGATGCTGAAAAACGCGCCGGTGGCTTTCTGCTGGGCCACGGTGCCGCGCACCCAGGCCTTCTCGACAGTGGTCTGGGCCAGGGCGGCGCTGGTGGCCAGGGTGAGTGCGGCCACCAGGGCCAGGGTCTTGAATGAGGTCGTCATGAGGGTCTCCTGTTGAGGATCATTCCACAGTCACGCCCGCCAGGCGCTGAGGGCCGTCACTGCGGGTCATGCCGGAGGGCCATTCGGCCTCACGCAGGCGAGACAAGCTGAAACTGGCGCTCTGGCGCTGGCGGGTGTCGAGGATCTGGGTACGTTTGAGGTTGGCGAAGATGCGCGACACGGTTTCGGGAGCCGTGTCGATGATCGCCGCCATGTCTTTGATGGTCGGCAGGGCACAAGTCGCGCCCTCGCCGGCCCAAGGGGTGTCGTCCGGCGCCAGCAAGAGCAGCAGGTGCTTGAGGCGGTCCTGGGCGGTGCCGGTGCGCAGGGCCACCAGGTCTTGCCCGCGGCGCTGCTGCTGCACCAGGCCTTCCATCAGCGCCAGCCGACGCTCGGCCTCGCCACTCAGCGGGCGGCGGCGGGCCTCGCAGGGCACGATGGCGCGCGCCGAATAGGCATACGGATACGCGGCCAGCAACTCCAGGCCCATCAGATCGCCCGGCAGAACGATCTGCATGAAACGCTGGCCTTCCCGGTCATTGCGGTCCAGGCGCAAGGCGCCCTTGTCGAGCTGCCACACCGAGCCCATGCCGCCCGCCTCGAACAGCCATTCGCCCGAGTCGAGGGAGACCGGGTCATCCTGAAAAGCAGAACGGGAATCAATGAACATGGCGACAGATCTGGACAGCAAGGCCGGTTTGGCCAGCAGTTGCGGCCAAACCTAGGGAAAATACTGATTTGATTGTAATCAGGCGAAAACCGGGTTTTTACCTAAGAACGGTCACATCAGTCTTGCGCGATATCAAGCCAATGGGGGTGCTAGACACACTCCACTCACGGCTCAATGGGCGTGGCCCGCGTGTGGATCAGCCACCAGGTTCATGCGGGCCGCAGGCGCCTTCAAGCCTTGGGCGGAGGCACCCTCCTTGGGCACCTCCACCCAGTCCCAGCGGCCTTTTTCGCAGACCTGCTGCACCGGCCACCACAGCAGCCCGGCCTGACCCGGCAGCTGCCCGCGCACCACGAATTCGTCGTACCAGGCGTCTTCGAGCCAGAACTCGCGGGCCGTGGCCTGCCAGGTGATATCCACCACGTCCTCGGTCACCTTGCGGCCGTGGCTTTCATAAGGCTCGGCCAGCTTGTCCTTGCGGATGCTGAGCTTCCAGCCCGGCTTCGGCATGGGCTTGGCGCCACGAAAACCAGCCGGAATGCGCACCGTCACCGTGTGGGTGGCAGTGCCCTCGCAGCCGTGGCCGATGCGCAGAGCGACCTTGGCCGAACTGCCTGCCGGGGCCTCGGCCGGCTCCACCGACACATGCGCCTGCGCAGCCGTGGCAAGAAGCATGGACAGGGCAGCAGCGCCCAGCAGGGAGGTCTTGAAGGATTGGAATGTCATGGTCATGCGCCTCACAGGTCGAACTTCAACTCAGCCGAGTAGCTGCGCTGCGGATAGGGGTGGAAATTCCAGTACTGCTGGTTGTTCAGGTTGTCGATGCCGAAGGCCGCGCTCCACTGGCGCGATGCCTGCCAGCGCACCCGCACATCGCCCGTCAGATAGCTGCTGGCGCCGGTGTAGGCGAAGGCATTGGTATCGAGGTTGTCGAGTGAGCTGTACTGCCGGCCGCTGTAGCGCACGCCCAGCGTGGTGGCCAGCGCTGGCGTCATCTGCCAGGTGGCCACCACGGTGGCGCGCCAGCGCGGCACCCGCGGCTGCCACTTGCCCACCGTGTCGCCCGGGGTGATCTGGTAGCCGTCGTTGGCCACGATGATCGAATCGGCGAAGGTCAGGCTGGCTTGCAGGGTCAGGTCGCGCACGAGCTTGTCGCTGCCGGCCGAAAACTCCAGGCCGGTGGTGCGCACATGGTTGATGTTCTGCACCGTGTTGGCGTTGGTGGCCGGGTTCAGCTGCGAGTACAGCGCGTCGCGCGTGTCCTCATGGAACAGCGTGCTGCGCAGGTTGCCCAGGGCGCCAGTCCATTCTGCGGTCAGCTCGCTTGTCCAGCCGCGCTCGGGGCGCAGGTCCGGGTTGTTGTTGATGGCCTGGCCCAGCGTGTTCACGCCGCCTTGGTACAACTCGCTCACGGTCGGGAAGCGCACGGCGCGGCCGGTGCTGGCTTTCAGCACCCATTCGTCGCTCAGCGCGCGCGACAGCGCCAGCTTCGGCGAGACGCTGGTCTTGCTGCGCTCAGGGTGGTCGATCTGGCCCGTGGTGGCTTGCGTGACGCCGCCCCAGGCGCGCCATTGTTCGGCGCGCAAGCCGATGACCGCCGCCCAATCCGGCGCAAAGCGCCAGGTGTCCTGCGCCCAGGCGCTGCGGGTGCCGGTGTTGCCGGCGAAGAGCGATGCGAAAGCCGCTGGGTCACCATGGCGCCAGTCAGCGGTGGTGTCCACGCGGGTGCGCAGCTGGTAGGTGTCCTGGCCAAAACCGCCGTCCACCACATGCGCGCCCTGCTCACCCTCGGGCCGCCAGGTGCCCTTGGCAGACAAGGTGCGCCAGCCGGTACCCGCCTGGTCGGTGATGCGGCCGGCATTGGCGGCGGCCTTGCTCGTGGGCGCCAATGCGCGGGCACGGTCGGTGTCGTAGTCGTAGACGCTGGCCGCCACTTCCCAATCAAACACGCCACGGGTACGTGACTTCAGCGACAGCGCGTGCATCACATGCGAGAGGTCTTCGTGGGTCTGGCTGAAGTCGGAGGCCGCCAGCGCGTAGCGCTTGCCGTTGATGTTCACCGCCTGGGTGATGTCGCCGCCATAGGTGTTGTTGACCACGGCTCCGGCGCTGTCACGCAGCCAGCTCTGCGAACTGCCGTCCGACGTGTTCTGCCACAAGCCCACCAGGTAGTTGGCGCGCAGCGTGGGCGTGATGTCCCAGGTGAGCTTGGCCTTGACCTGGTCCTGCACGGTGTCGTACTGGGTGGCTGAGCCGATCAGCCACCAGTCGGCATTGCGCGGGTTCTGGCCCGCCACGGCGCCGCTCACCACGGTTTCACCGCCCTTCAGCGCCGCGCCGGCGCTCAGCAGCTTGTTCGAGAACACCAGCGGCTGACCGACGCTGTCAGTGCGGTTGGCTGAAACGAACCAGCCGAAATCACCCTCGCGGCCGCCCAGGGAGGCACTGGCCTGACCGGCGTGATAGGTACGCTTTTGACCATACAGATCATTCGGCTGGCTGCTGTACGACAGCTTCGCATGCGCCTCGAAGGCCTTCGGGCTGCGGGTGACGTAGTCCACCACCGCGCCCACGGCGTTGCCGGGGTAGGCGGCCGAGAACGGGCCGTACAGCACATCGACCCGGTCAATTTCCTCCGGTGTCACCAGGCCCCAGCGGGGCGTGAAATTGGCGCCGTTGCCCAGCAGGTTCGACAGCAGCACGCCGTCGGCATACACGAGCGAGCGCGCGCTGTTGCCCGTGCCCGAGGCGCGGGTCGAGAGCACGGCGTGGTTGTAGTCACCCACATAGCGCTTGCGCACCAGCAGGCTGGGCAGGTATTTCAGCGCGTCTTCGGCATCCGTTGCGTTGATGGTCTGGGCGATCTGCGCCGCGCTCACGCCTTCGATGGTGGTGGGAATGCGCGTGGGCAGCGAACTGGGCTGGCTGCCGGTGATGACCACCACGCCGGACTGGCGAGAAGGGGCTGGAGCGTCGAGCGCGGTAGGGGCCTCTTCGGCATGGGCGCGCTGCCAAGGTGCGGCCAGAAGCGCGAGGGCGATGGCCGTCAGGGGAAAGGCTGAACGGGCGGAAACAGCAGAAACGCGCAACGAGCGCACACAAACAGAAGTGGTCATGAACGGGCTGATCAAGGCGATGCAGGCGGCGTCCGGGGCCGAGATCAGCACAGCGAGCGCTGGCAACTCAAGCAAAAGGACGCCCGACAAGGGCCTGCGCACGCCGGCAGCATGCCGAGAGACCCTCGGCGCAGGCGCACGCAGCGGGCTCGCCTCCGGGGCGAGCGATCAGCTGTTCAGCGGTGGGGCTCGGGGCTGTGCAACAGCCCAGGCAAACAGCGGCCGGTGGGCCTGCAGGAACAGGCGCGGCACGGCATGACTCAAGGCCGGAGTGGCCAGGGCATCGGTGGGCGGTGCGGACGGCGGCAGCGGGGCCTGCCCGCCCAGGCCGCAAAGCGGGCAGTGGTCAAAGTGCAGGCCGGCTGCGCCGGACAAGGGGGCCTCGGGGCCGCTCGCCTCAGAGCCGTCAGCCAGGGACACCAGCCGTGTGCCTTGCGGCGTGCAAACCTCGGTGTACAGGGAGTTGCCCGCCGCGGCGGCCATCGCATGCGAGATCGTCGGCGCGAACGCCAACCCGAAGATCGCGAAGAACGCGACCCACGACAGGCGTTGAAGACGACGGCGCATGGCAAACATGCCCGGAATTCTAGTCGCGACGCGCAAAGCCCTTCATCACCCCCCCTGACAGCACGATGCATTGCACAGGCAGATTTTCTAGACTGCCCTACCATTTGCCATCTGGCCACCTTGCCGTGAATTGAAGTGCCGCTGTACCGCCGTTCCTTGTTGCTGGGCATGAGTACCGGGCTGCTGAGCCCGCACGCGGCCGGCCAGCCCGAGCCACCCGCCAGCGCCGCAGCCAGTGCGGTCGATGCCACGCATGCGGCCGTGCGCTTCCCGCTGGCCAGCGACCAGGCCGACCAGCGCTCGACGTTCAATGCCCAGCTGCTGGAGCTGGCCCTGCAACGCGGCGGCTGGCCGCAACCGTTGCGCTACGTTGGCGGCGTGAACCAGGCCCGTGCGCTGGTCGACCTCGAGCAAGGCGCGCTGGATGTGGCGACGGTATCCGACCAGGCCGATCTGCCCGAGGGCCTTCAGCCCGTGGCCTTTGCGCTGCGCCATGGTCTGCTGGGTTTTCGCCTGCTGGTGAGCACGCCCGAGCGCATGGCGCGACTGCAGGCCACAACCAGCCTGGAGCAGCTGAAGCGCAACTTCCTGCTCGGCTACGGCCAGGACTGGCGTGACCTGCCTCGCCTTCAGCGCCTGGGTTTTCGCATCGTCACGGCCAGCACCTACCGCGGCATGTTCCGCATGCTGCTGGCCGGCCGATTTGATTACCTGAGCCGGGGCGTGAACGAAGTCCTGCCCGAGCTGGGCAACCGAGAGCTCAACCCACAGTCACGGCTGATGGTGGTGCCGAGCCTGTCGATGCGCTACCCGGTTGACGACATCTTCGTCGTCCGGCCCGGCGCCACCGCCCTGCACCAGGCCATTTCTGCCGGCTTGCAGGCCGCCGTGGCCGACGGCAGCTACTGGCGCCTGTTTGACAGCCACTTTGCCCAGGCGCTGCGCTTCGCCCGCCTGGAGCGCCGGCGCGTGTGGTCACTCGACGGCTACGGCAACAACCCGATGATCGAGCAGGCGCAGGCCCGGTTGCTCAAGCGCTGGCGCACCATGAAAGGCTGACACGGCCGCGCCCACGTGGCGATAATGGCTGTATGTCCATCCAGACCGACGACTTCGGCGAATTTCCGCCCCGTGCTGCCCGCGTGGTGGCTGCTGCGCCCGCCACGCCCCAGGAGGAAGCGCTCGAGCGCGCCCTGCGGCCCAAGGGCCTTGATGAATACGTCGGCCAGGTGAAGGCCCGCGAACAGCTGGAAATCTTCATCGGTGCGGCCAAGAAGCGCGAGGAAGCCCTCGACCACGTGCTGCTCTTCGGCCCGCCGGGCCTGGGCAAGACCACGCTGAGCCACATCATCGCCAGCGAGCTGGGCGTGAACCTGCGGCAAACCAGCGGCCCGGTGCTGGAGAAGCCGAAGGACCTGGCCGCCATCCTCACCAATCTCGAGAAGAACGATGTGCTGTTCATCGACGAGATCCACCGCCTGTCGGCCGTGGTCGAGGAAATCCTGTACCCGGCGCTGGAGGACTACCAGATCGACATCATGATCGGCGAAGGCCCGGCGGCCCGCTCGATCAAGCTCGATCTGCAGCCCTTCACGCTGGTGGGCGCCACCACCCGTGCCGGCATGCTGACCAACCCGCTGCGCGACCGCTTCGGCATCGTCGCCCGGCTGGAGTTCTACACCGCCGAAGAGCTGTGCCGCATCGTCACGCGGTCGGCCAAGCTGCTGAACGCGCCGATCGACCCGGCCGGCGCACTGGAGATTGCCCGCCGCTCACGCGGCACGCCCCGCATCGCCAACCGCCTGCTGCGGCGGGTGCGCGACTACGCCGACGTGAAGGGCGATGGCCGCATCACCGCGCCCATCGCGGATGCCGCGCTGAAGATGCTCGACGTCGACCCGGTCGGCTTCGACCTGATGGACCGCAAGCTGCTCGACGCCATCGTGCACCGGTTTGACGGCGGCCCGGTGGGTCTCGACAACGTGGCCGCGGCCATCGGTGAAGAGCCCGGCACCATCGAAGACGTGATCGAGCCCTACCTGATCCAGCAAGGCTTTCTGCAGCGCACACCGCGCGGCCGCATCGCCACGCTGATGGCCTACCGCCACCTCGGCCTCACGCCACCACAGCGCGGCACCGACCTGTTCGAGGGCTGAGGCGGCGGGGCTGGCCCGCCAAGTCACTTCGCCAAATCGGCCGACCGGTCGCCCAGCCAGAAGCGCGCTCCGGCGCCGAGGCCTGCGGCGGCGTCACCCGGGTTGTAGAGCTTGCAGCGTTTGAGCGACAGGCAGCCACAACCGATGCAGGCGTCGAGCTGGTCGCGCAGTTGCGTCAGCGCCTCGATGCGGGCCTGCAGCAACGGTTGCCACTGGCGTGAGAGCCGCGCCCAGTCCGCCTGCGTGGGCGTGCGGCCGTCAGGCAGGCTGGCCAGTGCGGCGCGAATGTCTTCCAGCGCCAGCCCCACGTTCTGTGCGGCGCGAATGAAGGCCACGCGGCGCAGGGCATCACGCGCAAAGCGCCGCTGGCCGCCGTCCGTGCGGTGCGCATGCAGCAAACCTTCCGCCTCATAGAACCGCAAGGCACTGGTGGCCACGCCCGCGCGCTCGGCCAGGGCGCCGATGGTCAAGAGTTCCGCCATGTCACGCTGCTCCGGGCTGTTGAAGACCACATTTGAAAAGCTGCTTGACTTCAAGTCAACTTGAAGTTTCAGACTCTCCCCATCGTCAACCTGAATGGAGAGCGCCATGAGCCGCAGCACCTTTGAGCATGTGAACCTGACCGTGACCGACTTGCCCCGCGTCTTGCACTTCGTGCAGACCGCCTTGCCCGATTGGCGGGTGCGCGGCGGTGGCACGATGGACTGGTTCGGCCAGCCCATCGACTGGTGCCATGTGGGCACCGACGAGGCCTACATCGCGCTGCAAAGCGGCGGCAACACCGAGGCCCTTGACTGGCAAAGCCTGGCCACCGGCGTCAAGCACATCGGCCTGGTGGTGCCCGATGTGGACGCAGTGGTGCAGCGCCTGACGGACGCCGGTTTTCCGCTCGACCACTGGGGCGGCCAGACCGCCGTGCGGCGCAGCGCTTATGTGGTGGCACCGGGCAGCGTGCAATTCGAGTTCGTGCAGTACAACAGCGCCGATCCGGCACTGCGCAACGATTACTCGACCGTCTGACCGGGGATGAGTGCCAAGTCAGGGCACGCTGAAGTTCAGCTCGCGGCTGCCCTGCCGCCCGAGGGTGTCGGTGACTTGCACCACCAGGCGGTGGCTGCCTGACGGGATTGCCGCCTGCTCCACCTTCAGGCCGTCCGGGCGCACCACCACGCTCTTGAGCAGGCGCTGCGTCACGTCGATGCGGAACGCGCCGTACAGCACCCGGAAGCTGGCCACGTCGATGGCCGCATCGGCCGCCGGCTTGAAGCGCAGCTCGATCGGCACCGGGCTCACCACCTGGGTGCCATTGCCTTCCAGCAAGGGGCGCAGCACCTCGATGGCCGGGGCGCCTGCGGCCCGCGCCACCAGTGTGACGGGCATGGGCACCGCCGCTGAACGGGCCACTTCGTCCGGCGTCACGAGCCAGTCCTGCGCGCGCGCCGGGCCGGTGCCCGTCAACGCCAGCAGCGCCAAGCCGGCCATCGCCACCACCCCGCCTCGGCGGCCAAACCCATTCATCGACAAACCCGTCATCGCACTTCCTCCACATCCAGCAGTGCCGACGCAAACGCGTCGCTGCACGCACCTTGCACACACGGGCCGGCCTGCTGCCCGAGCAGCGCCTGCAACTGAGAGCGCCCACGCTGGTCCAGCAAGGGCGCCAGAAACGGCCCTGCCCGCTGGCCGCGCAACGCACG
Organism: Ideonella margarita; assembly: GCF_038066635.1. Taxonomy (NCBI): domain Bacteria; kingdom Pseudomonadati; phylum Pseudomonadota; class Betaproteobacteria; order Burkholderiales; family Sphaerotilaceae; genus Ideonella; species Ideonella margarita. The sequence continues at coordinate 26,100 of NZ_JBBUTI010000003.1, forward strand.
CCAGTCACGCGGCCCATCGGTCACCATCACCAGCAAGCGGTCGAGCCCGGGCGGGCCGCCGGCCACCACGCGCCAGGACGGCCGCGGCAGCCACAGCTGCTGGCCCGCAGCTATGCGGTTGTCGCTGTCCAGCTCATTCGGGAACAGCAGCGTCATCGACGCGCCGTCGGTGCCAGCCATGGCCACGTAGACATGACCAGGGCGATCGCTCACCAGCATCAGGTCCAGCGGGTCCCGGTCGATGCGCAGGCGCTGTGCCGACGCAGTGACCTTCAAGGAGCGCTTGTGATCGCGCTGCGCATGCACCTGCGCCAGGATGTCGCCCGGTGTGGCCCGAACGGGCGCGGGCGTCGCCACGGGTGCGGGCACCGGCGCTGGCGTGGGTGCGGCAACTGGCGCGGCAACTGGCGCGGCAACTGGCGCGGTGACTGGCGCAACGACCGGCACAACGACTGGGGCAACCACAGGTGCAGGCACGGGCGCCACAGGCGGTGCCGCCGCGAACAAGGCCGGCACGAAGCCCCGGTTGCCCGTGACCACCAGGTGCTGAGGCGTGATGTCGGTGGCGCCGCGCATGGCCTGCTCCACCTGCGCTTGTGCGCAACGCACCAGCTCATTGGCGCTGATGGCGCCGCTGCCGTCCAGGTCGCGCGCCTCGCCCATCAGGCAGCGGCGCAGGGCCGTGGTGGCCAGGCCGCCGGTCTGCGGGTTGTCGAAGCTCAGCTCATCCGGCCGCGACGATGAAATGTGCACCACATCGCCCAGGCCCATGCCCGCCGCCGACAGCGCGGACTCCATGCTGCGGGTGCGCACATTGCTGGGCTGCGCGCAGGCTTCGCTCACACCCGATGTCTTGGCCTGCAGCATGGCCGCACCCAGCGCCCGGCTGGCTGGGCGGGCGGCGGCAGCACCACCGGAATGGCAGGCGTCGTACACCACCATCAGCTTGTCGGCCTTGTCGCCAAGCGGTCGCAGCATCCGCGCGAATTCGGCGTGGGTGAAATCCTTCAGGTCCCAAGGGATCAGCGTTTCAACGCAACCACCCGCTTGCGGATCATGGAAGCGCGAGCCGTGGCCCGTCCAGTACACGAACACGCGGTCGCCCGCGGCCACGCGCTGCGCCAGGGCCGAAAGCGCAGCCTGCACACCGGCACGGCTGGCCTGCTCGTCACGCAACTCGGTGATGTTGGCATCGGGCACCTGCAGCGCGCGCGCCATCTGGCGGGCGCTGCGCATGTCGTGCGTCACGCCGTCGAGGGCGCCGACCGGCCGGGCCGGGTCCTGCTGGTAGCGGCCCAGGCCGATGATCAGCGCATGCCGGCTGGCGCGGGGCGTTGCACTCGTTGTTGCCGTTGAAGCTGCCGCGGGCTCGGCGGCGCCGGCCGACGCCATGGCGCAGCCCATCACCACCGCCAGCACCGTGACCGTGAAGACCCGCGCCAACCAGCACAAGGGATCGGTCCTCATCGCGAAGCCAGCGGGCCTTGCCGCTGCTCGTAACCGGTCAACTCCTCGCGCTGGCTGCTCACCAGGGTGTTGCGCTCGTCACGCGCCTCGAACTCCATCGCGACGAAGTTGCGCAACTCGGGCGAGTACCACCACACCGTCGTCCAGCGCTGCCACCCGCGGTTGCCAGCTGCGGAACGGCCCTTGGCTTCCGACGAGACTTCGATGCGCTGGGCGTCGAACTCACCCGCCGGCACCTTCACCTTTTCAACGGTCTTGAACAACAGCGTCGCCTCGATGTCGATCAACGTCACCGAGCCATCCGCCTGGATGCGGCGCTGCTGGTAGGTCACGTTCTGCTTCTGCCCGGCCTGCATGCCCTCCCACCAGCGCGGCTGGTAGGGCGTGTATTCCACCCGGGCACCGTTGGCGTCCTGGATCACGATCGGGCGCAGCCATTCGTCGTACCGCGTGCCGCCAGCGGTGAACAGATGGTTGTCGTCACCAACCCGGGCGATGGCCGTGGTGTAGTTGCGCACCACCTCGCCGCGCCACTTGTCGACGACCTGGTAGCGCCAGCGATCACCCGAGCTGATGCCCCGCGAATTGACGGCCACGGGCGCGCGCGCCGGCTTGGCCGGGCCGGCGTCAGGCCGTGATTCAGGCATCAAGCCCACCGACACACGCGGCGCGGTGTCGGGGAAACCGGCAGGCAGTGGCGCACCGGTCGGCTTGGCAGGTGCAGACACCGTGGACGGTACCGGGGCTGGCTGAGGAGCTTGCTGGAACAAGTTGCCTGGCGCCAGACCAACCGACACGCGCGGCGGTGCGTCCGGCATCGCAACCGCAACCTGCGTGGGCTGCGGGCGCGGTGCGGGGGTGGGCGCAGGAGGTGCTGAAGCCTGTGCTGCAACCTGAACGGCAGGCTGTGGCGCGGGTTGTGGCGTGGACTGGGGAGCAGCAGGCGCCGGTATCGGCCTGGTCAACAGCGCCAGCTTTTGGCGGGCCTGCTGGGCATGGGCACCGGCAGGAAAGCGCTTCAGGTAGGCCTGCACTTCCAAGGCCTGCTGGCTGTCGCGCACCGCGTCCCACAGGGCGTTGTCGAGCGCCGTCTCAGCCGACACCACGGGCGCGGCCGGAGGCGGCGGCGGTGGCGGAGGGGGTGGCGGCGCCTGCACCACCGGCAAGGGCGGCATGAAGAAGAAGTCGCCCTCGAGCGAGGTGCTTTCCCACGGCACCTGCTTGCCTTGGGATTCCTTGCGCACCGAGCGGCGCACCTCCTTGAACACGTCTTCCACCTTCATGCCCGGCTGGGCCATGGCGCGCAGCAGGAACTGGGTGTAGAGGCCGTTGCTACCCGCGCCGTCACTGCTGACCGAGCCCGGTGACGTGGCAAACGCCACCAGCGTGCCCACCGGCGCGTCCATCTGCGCCAGGCCCTGCTGGGCCGATCGGAAGCTGCGCGCAAACGGGTTGTTGCGGCAGGCATCCAGGATCATCAGGTTGGTGGCATTGCCGGCCGTTTCCATCTTGTCGAGCACGGCCTGCGCATCGAGCGCCTGGTAGGCCACCTCGTCTTCGCGCTGGATGTCGGCACCGACCGGAATCAGGTAGTTGCGGCCCTTGATCTGCATGCCGTGTCCGGCGAAATAGAACACGCCGGTGCCGCCTTCGCGCAGCCGGGTGCCGAAGTCGCGCACCGCGTTCATCATGTCGCGCAGGCCCACGTCGGTGCGCAGGATCACGGTGAAGCCCGAGCGCTCCAGCGCCTGCGCAATCGCGCGGGCGTCATTGCCCGGATTGCCGAGCGGCGCATCACGGTAGGCACCATTGCCGATCACCAGCGCCAGCCGCTGGCTGGTCTGGGTGGCTGCCGCCACGGGTTGAACTTTCAGGGTGCGCTCGGAGCCGGCCGCGGGGGCCGCCAGCGCCGCCTGCCCGGCCGGCGACAGGCAGGCCCACAGGCCCGCCCACCACCACACCGGCAGGCCCGGGCCTTTGGAATGGATCATCCTGACAGTATCGACTGCCCCCGCACGATGTTGAGCACGGGTTAAGTCAGACGCCAAAAAGCCGATAAGACGACCATGAGCAACAGCCTCGCCGAACTGCTGGAGGACGTCGATGCCGGTCTGATCTGGGCCGGTGCGGACGGCGTCGTGCGCCGCATCAACGCGCTCGGCGCGAAGCTGACCGGCCTGAAAGAAGGCAAGGTCATGTTCGACCCCGACCTGAAGAATGCCGTGGCCACCGTGGTGAAGAACCGCGGCTCGATGGAATTGAAGGCCATTGGCATGCCGCCGGCGCCGGGCCAGAGCCCGACCCGCCTGACCTGCCGCGTGATTCCGGGCCTGGTGAAAGACGACGCCTTCGTGTTCGTGCGCCAGGCCGACGTCATCGCCCCGGCGTCGGTGGCCGACCACCTGCTGCTCGCCTTGAACGACGATGTGCATGCACCGCTGAAGGAAACCCTGGGCCGGCTGAAACACAGCAACGCCCAGTGGCCCCTGATGGTGGAATGCACACGCAAGCTGTTCACCAGCCTCGACCTGCTGGTGGAGCTGGCCACGCTGTGGCAGGGGCCGGCGCCCAGCGGTGCCGACAACATCACGCTATGGCCGCTGGTACAGATGGCCTGGATGATGCAGCAGAACTCGCCGGAAGCGCGGGCCTGCCCGGCCTCGATGCCGCCGCCCAGCTCGGTGGAAGTGGTGACGCTGTACGGCGACACCGACAGCCTGTCGCGGGCGATCCGGCTGTGCATCGATTCGGCCCTGCGCAACCAGCCCCCCGCCCAGCCCTGGAACATTCACCAGGAAGTGGACGGCCAGCGCGTGCTGATCCATTTCACCGGCGCCCCGATCTTCCCGCGGCCCAAACCGGCCCCGGGCGTGAAGTTGACCGAGCCCTCACGCCGCCAGGCGCTGGAGCTGTTCGGCCACCAACTGGTAGAGAAGATCGTGCAGGCGCACGGCGGGCAGTTGCTGGAGGACGCGGCCGAGCAGCGCTTCAGCGTTGCCCTGCCCACCAACCAGCCGCACCGCGCCAGCGGCGGCGTGATGGACATCGCGCAGGCGCAGCAATACGCCCGCGACCTGGCCGCCTTGATGTCTCGTGCCCGGCTGCACACCGCCCGCGATGCCGCCGCCAAGGCCGAGGCCCATGCCGCGCAGCAAGCTGCCGCCGGCGACGCGCAACTGGCGCAGCAGAAGCTGGCCGCGCAAGCGGCCGTGCGCCCTGCACCGCAGCTGCCTGAAGCCAAACCCATCAACAACAGCGACGACGACGCCGTGCTGTTCTGACGGCGCAGCCGCCTCAGGCGGCCAGCGGCATCTGCTCGCGCAGGGCGTCGGCAATGCGCCGCAGGTCAAGCGTGCGCAACAGGCGTTGTGCGCCCGGCTGCCCCACCTGCGCCAGCCGGCGCGAGCCCAGCTCGCGGGCCAGCGCATCATCCGGCGCGCCGTGCTGCGGCAGCTCGGGCTCCCAGTCGGCCGGCTCGATGGTGCGCAGCGCAGGCACCGCAAAACCAACCAGCTCCGGCCCGCTTTCCACCACCAGGATGCTGACGGACGGCGACGCGCTGATGGCACCGAAGCCCGCCAGCCGGCTCAGGCACATCACGGGAATCGTGCGGCCGCGGTTCACCAGCATGCCCAGCAAGGCACCCCGGTTCTGGAAGAGCGAGACATCGCAGGTGTAGGGCAGGATCTCGCAGACCTGGTCGATCGGCGTGGCGGTTTCGCCGCCGAGCGCGTAGGTGATCATGGCCCGGCCCAGGCCGGTCGTCATCGCGGCATCGAAGCCTTCGGCGGTGCCCTGGTCGCCCAGCGCCTGGGCGTTGGTCTGACCCAGGTTCACCAGCACCTCGTTGGTCAGCAGCGCATCACCGTCCAGCAGCAAGAACTGCTGCGCCGTCACGCCGGTGCGCACCAGCACGTCGGCGGCCAGCCGGCTCGCCGGCACGGCGCCGCGGAACAGCGTCGGGTGGGGCAGCGCGAAGGTCGGCACAGTCAGCACGTCCGCCTGGTCCACGCTCACCACATCCATCACCTGCTGCACGAGGCAGGCCACCATGCCGCGCTCCAGGCGCAGCACAAAGGCCTGCAGCGGCCCGTCGGCGGGCAGCGGCCCCAAGCCGCACAGGGCCATCAGATCAACCGCCGGCAACTTCAGTCCGGCGTAGTCGATCACGCCGCGGCAGTTGCCCATCGCCAGCGCGGAGCGCTCGATCACCGGTGAGGCCAGCGTGGCGTGCACCGACATCGCGTCCAGGGCCAGCGGCACCACGCCGCAGCGGATCAGCATCAGGGGCAGGCTGTTCTGCAGCACGCTCACGGCTTCATGGTCGGCGCTGGTTTGCTGGCGCTCGGGCTCGGGGTCGTCCACCATCGGCACCTGCGGCAAGGCCGCCAGCGCAGCCGGGTCCAGCACGTTGACCAGGCTTTGATCGTCGTCGCGGAACAGGCTGCCCGCCAGCACGGCGGCCACGGCGTCGGTCACCCTGGCCGGATGCAGGCGCTGGTCGGTCGGCCGGAAGATGCCGGTCACGCCGTCCGTCAGCAGGCCGAGGATGCGCCCCTGCTCGATCATCACGACTACGCTGGGCGAGGCCAGCTTCGGCGCCGGCCGCCCCAGCAGCAGGCGCAAATCAAGCACCGGCACCATCACGCCGCGCAGGTCAATGCCGCCGATCACATGCACGGCCGGGCACGGCATGGGCAGCAGCGCCAGCAGCGGCAGCACCTCTCGCAGTGCGTCCATCGGCAAGGCCAGGCTCATGCCCCCGAGCGTGAAGCCGCCATAACCTGGCAGGTCAACCGGCGTGTCGCTCATGGGGCTTTGCCGTTGGCGGTGAGCTCGTCGATCAGCCCGGAGACATGGTTGGCCAGCTCACGCTGCTGGTTGGTGGCCTCGGCGATCTGCTTGACGCTGCCACCCGTGCGACTGACGTTGTGGATGATGCCCTCGAAGCTGCGTACGGCGTCCTTGCTCACATCGGCGCCCTGGCCGACCTGCAGCGTGGAGGCCTCGATCAGCGAGGCGATTTCGCGGGCGGCCACCGAGCTGCGCTCGGCCAGCTTGCGCACTTCGCCAGCCACCACCGAGAAGCCCACGCCGTGCTGGCCGGCACGGGCCGCCTCGATCGCGGCATTGAAGGCCAGCAGGTTGGTCTGGTTGGCGATTTCACCGATCACGCCGACGATCTCCGCCACGCGGGTCGAGCTGGTCTGGATCGCGCTGATGGCGGCAATCGCCTTCTGCAGCGATTCATACCCGGCCTTGGCCGAGCTTTCCGCGTCGCTGGCCAATTCAGCCGCCACGCCCGAGTTGGCGGCGATGGTGCCGATGCTGCCCACCAGGCTGCGCACGCTGCTGCCCATCTCGGCCGACTTGGTGGCGATGCGCCGCTCCAGCATCACTTCCTCGGTGACGTCGTAGGCGTACTTCACCACCTTGTGCACCTTGCCGTTGATGTCGAGGATGGGGTTGTAGGTGGCCTGGATCCACACGTCGCGGTTGTACTTGCCCACACGGTGGAAACGACCGCTGATGAAGGCGCCTTCGCTCAGGCGGATCCAGAAGTCGCGGTACTCGGCACCCTGGGTGTAGTCGGGCGTGCAGAACATGCTGTGGTGCTGGCCCTGCAGCTCGCGCAGCGTGTAGCCCATGGCCACCTGGAAGTTGCGGTTGGCGGTGAGCACCCGGCCGTCCAGATCAAACTCGATGACCGCCTGGCCCTTGTCGATGGCATTCACCTTCGACTCGAACTCGGCTGCGCGCAGCTTCTGGTCGGTCACGTCGGTGGCGAACTTCACCACCTTCACCGGGTTGCCACGCGGATCGAAGATCGGGTTGTAGGTGGCCTGGATCCACACCTCGCGGCCGTCCTTGCCCACCCGCTTGTATTCACCCAGCTCGAACTCGCCGCGGCCCAGCCGCTCCCAGAAGGCCTGGTATTCGGCCGATGCCGCATGTTCGCTGTCGACGAACATCCGGTGGTGTCGCCCGCGGATGTCATCCATCGAGTAGCGAACCAGCTTGAGAAAGTTCTCGTTGGCCTTCAGCACGCGGCCCTGCATGTCGAACTCGATGACGGCCTGCGCACGTTCAATGGCGCCCAGCTTGCCCTCCGACTCCAGCCGCTGCAGCTTCTGCTCGGTGACGTCCTGCCCCAGCAGCAGCACCTTCTGCAGCATGCCGTCCAAACCCATCACGGGGCTCAAGGTGCCCGACAGCCAGACCTCGCGCTGGCCGGCTCCCTTGCGGCGGAACTCCGCCATCGACGGCTTGCCGTCGCGCAGCAGGCGCCATTGTTCTGCGTGCACGGCACCGCCGTGGTCTTCCTCGAACATCAGGCTGGCTTCGTCCTTGCCCACCAGATCGCCTTCACGCAGGGCCAGGGCACGCTGCATGCGCTCATTCGCCATCAGCACACGTCCGTCGCGGTCCAGCTCCATCAGGCAGGCGCTGGCACCCACGGCCGCCATGCGTGCAGCCACTTCCACGCTCTGGATCTTGGCCGGCGTCACGTCGATCGCGTACTTGACGATCTTGAACGGCCGCCCTTCCAGGTCGAGGATGGGGTTGTAGCTGGCCTGGATCCACACGCGCTTGGCGTTCTTGCCGAAGCGCTGGAACTCGCCGGCCTCATGGTGCCCCTGCGCCAGCCGCTGCCAGAAGCTGCGGTAGGCCGGGCCCTGCACCTCGTTGAGGTCGACGAACATGCGGTGGTGCAGGCCCTTCACCTCGTCCAGGGTGTAGCCCATCAGGTCCAGGAAGATCTGGTTGGCATGCAGGATGTTGCCGTTCAGATCGAACTCGATGACCCCCTGCACGCGGCTGATGGCCGAGAGCTTGCTGGCGTCTTCCAGGGCCTTGAGCTGGCCCTGGGTGATGTCCTGTGCAAACAGCAGCACCTTGGCCGGCTGTCCGTTGTCCACGGCGATCGGGCTGTAGCTGGCCTGCAGCCAGACCGTGCGGTGCTGCTTGTCGATGCAGGCGTACTCGCCGGTCTGCGGCTTGCCGGCCCGCAGGTTCGCCCAGAAGGCCTTGTAGTCCTCGCCCTCGGTGTCGCCGGCCGGCATGAAGCGGCTGTGGTGCATGCCCACCGCCTCTTCTTGCGTGTAGCCGAGGATGCGCTGGAATTGCTCATTGGCATGCAGCACCCGCCCGTCCATGTCGAACTCGGCCAGCGCATGGGTGTGGTCCAGGGTGTTGAGCTTGGCCTGGTCTTCCTGGGCCTGCTGCACCTGCCGGGTGATGTCGATGCCGTAGCTCACCACCTTCAGCGGCTGCCCGTTCAGGCCGCACACCAGCGCCACGGTCGAGCGGAACCACACCCGCTGACCGGTCTTGCCCACGCGCAGGAAATCGCCGTGCACGCTTTCGCCGCGGCGCAGGCGCTCCCAGCCGTCCTTGTAGCGCTTGCTCTCCACCGTCGCGGCTTCGCAGAAGTGGGTGTGCGACTTGCCGATCACTTCAGACAGCGTGTAGCCCAGGGCGTCGAGGAAGCGCTGGTTGGCGCCGATCAGGTTGCCGTTGAGATCAAACTCGACGCGCGCCTGGCTGTTCTCCATGGCCTCGCCCTTGGCCAGGGCATCCAGCGCCTGCAGGCGGTCCAGGGTGATGTCCGCGGCCACCATCAGGGCGCCGCACAGCGCGTTGTGTGCGTCGTGCAGCGGCGCGTAGTGCACCTGCAGATAGAGCTCGCGGCCATCGGACGTGACGCCGCGGTAGTCCCCGCGCACATCGTGGCCTTCACGCAATTGCGCCCAGAGCGCGTCGTAGGCTGGGCTTTCCACGAAATCCGGCGGGCACAACATGCCGTGGTGCTGGCCCACCAGCTCTTCGCGGTAGTAGCCGAACAAGCTCAGGAAGTTGGCGTTGGCGTCGTTCACCACCCCATCAAGCGACACCTCCAGCATCGCCAGGCTGCGCTCGATCGATTGCTGTCGGCGTGCGAGCGCGGCCATGTCCACCGCCGGCTCTCCGCTTTGCAGGGCATCAAATTCATCAGGGGTCGTGGCACTCATGGGTCAACCTTCTCAAGGGCGCCCCATCCGGGGCTCATCAGCCCTTGTCTTTCGGCTGATGCCCATGTCCGGTTGAGCGTGCAGACGCGCCTTCCCCCCGATCAGGCAGCCATCGACGGCAACTCCCCGCAGAGTGCGTGACCTAAATCACACAGCGTGTCCCACGCGGTCGGCGCTCTCGTCGCGGGCCTCGTCGTCCAGGTGCTGCACGTCCGCCCAGCCCACCAGCGTGAAGCCTTCGCCCGTCCACAGCAGGCGGTTGATGCCGGTGTTGGGCAACTCCCAGGTGCGCGGCGCATTGAGGGTGATGCGCGAGGCGGCGCGGTAGAAACAATCGAGCACGCCGCCGTGGGCCACCAGCACCAGCGTCTTGCCGGCATGGGCCGTGGCAAGGCGGGTGAGCGTGGCCACGCAGCGATCGAAGAAACCCTGCAAGGTTTCGCCCTCGGGCGGGCCGAAGGCCGGGTCGCGCTTGCGCCATTCGGCGCTGCCTTCGGGGTACTGCTGCTCCACCTCGGCATAGGTGTGGCCCTGCCAGATGCCGAAGTGCCGCTCACGCAGACCGGCATCGGTGATGAGCGGCAGGCCCGTGACGGCGGCCACCGCCTGCGCCGTGGCATGGGCCCGTGAGAGGTCGCTGCTGATCAGCACCTCGGGCGCGTCGTCCACCAGTGCCAGTGCGGCGCGGCGCGCCTGCTCCAGGCCGCGCTCATTCAGCGGAATGTCGAGCTGCCCCTGCAGCCGGGTTTCCACGTTCCAGGCGGTTTCGCCGTGGCGCAGGGCAATGATGCGTGTCACTCCCTGCATCAGACACCCCAGACGATGGCCTGCTGCTCGGCGAGCGCACGCTGCATCATGTCGATCAGTGGCCAGGCGCGCTGGCGCAGTGACACCACCGGGGCGCGGCTGGCACCGGTGTCTTCCTTGTCATCATCCGGGTTGGCCTCGTCAGCGTGTTCGGCGGCGCTTTTCAGCATCTCGGCCCGCACGGCTTCGTCCGCGGCAATCGCGGCCTGCAGGGCCTCCAGGGCAGCCGGCATCTGGCTCACTTCGATGATGCCCCGGGGGCCGGGCTGCTTGCCGATCAGGCCGAGCACGCGGTCACCGTTGGGGCCGAGCATGATGACGTCTGCGCACGCCTTGCTCTTGAACTTGTAGATCATGAACGCCTCGCTGCCCGCCCGACGTGGGCCGGCCACCGGCCACATTGTGCCCGCCGGTCTGGCGGGCGTCGGTGCGGCGCGGGGCGCGGCGCTCAGGCCACGCCGGCCTCGGGCGCGGCTGGCTCATTGGCCGCAGGTGCACGGCCGCGCGGACGAGCTGCAATCTCGAAGCCCCGCACATCCAGCGCCGGGGCGCACAGCTGGCCTTGCCAGCCCGCGCAGCCGGCGTCGCACAGCCAGCGGCGCTGCACCTCGTTGTCCACGCCCACGGCATAGACAGGCAGCTTCAGCGCCTGGGCAAAGGCGACGATGGCCTGTGCCAGGGCGGTGTCGGGCGTGGCCCGCTGCAAGCCACGCACCAGGCTGCGGTCCAGCTTCACGGCAGCCAGCGGAAACCGCCGCCACAAGGCCAGCGCGGTGTCGCTGGCACCGACGTTGTCGAGCACCATGCGCACGCCCAGGCGGTGCAACGCCTGCAGGTTGAACAACGCCGATTCGGCGTCGGCCTGCAGCGCACTTTCCTGCAGATCCAGCTCCAGCATGTTGGCGGCCCAGCCGGTCGATTCCAGCAGCGCCGCCACGCGGCGGGCGTAACCGGGCTGGCCAAGGGAGGCCGCGCTCACGTTCACGCACAGGGTCAGCGCCATGCCGGCCTGCCGCCAGGCCACGGCCTGGTGCAGCGCGCGTTCCAGCGCCCAGTCGTCCAGCGACACCATCAGGCCCAGGCGCTGCACGGCCCCGAGGAACTGCGCCGGCAGTTGCAGGCCGCGCACCGGATCATGCCAGCGCAGCAGGGCCTCGGCCGCCACGACCTGGCCGGTGCGGGCATCCACGCGGGGCTGCCAGTGCAGGCGGAAGGCGTCATCGGCCAGACCCTCGCGCACGGCGCGCTCCAGGCGTTCCAAATGCTGGCGTTCATCGTCAGCCAGGCCGGTGTGCACGGTCCAGCCGCGCCCACCGCCGTCGCGGCCGTTGCGCTGCAGCGCGGCCTCGGCATGGACCAGCAAATCTTCGGCACAGCCACCGCCACGCGGCGTGGCGGCGATGCCGATCTGCAGGCGCAGGCCTTCGGTGGCCAGCAGGCCGGCGGGCAAGCGGCAGGCGATGCCCTGCAGGCGTTCGGCCAGCCGCTCGGCGGCCGATTCACCGCCTTGCTGCAGCATCACGGCGAAGCGGGCGCCGCCCAGACGGGCCACGCGCGCATGGGCCGGCGCGCAGGCGCGCAGGCCCTCCACCAGTTCATCCAGGGCGCGGGCGCGGTTGCGGCCGCTGATGGCGAACAACGCCTGCGCATCAAAGCTCAGGCACAGCAGTGCCACCGAGGGCTCACCCGGGCGCGCCAGCGCTTCGTCCAGCGCCAGCAGCAGGCCGCTGCGGTTGGGCCACAGCGTGAGGCTGTCGACGCCGGTGGTGCCTATCTCGCGCGGGGCGCTGCTGAGCTTGCGGCCACTTTCGCGGAACGACCACACGCGGCCGATGGGCCGGCCGGCGCTCCACTGCGGCTGCGTCTGGCGCTCCAGCGTGATGCCGCTGAGCAGGGTGATGTGGTCGGTGGTGCTGAGCATCAGCTGCTGACCGATCTGGTGCAGCCGGCGCTGGTAGTCGGCGGGCTGCAGCACACCCAGCCGCATCCAGTCGAACACGGCTTCGTCGCTGCGGTCGGCCAGGGCGGCTTCGGGCAGCTCCCACAAGGTGGCAAAGCGCCGGTTGAAGGCGCAGATGTGGCCCGACAGGTCGGTCACCAGGATGCCGTCGGCGGTGGCCTCCAGCGTGGCGCGCAGTTCGGCCAGCAGGGTTTCGCGCTCCAGCGCGGCGGCGGCTTCGGCGCTGCGGTCACGCAGGCGCACCAGCAGGCTGTGGGGCTGGGCGCCGCCCATGGGTACCACGCTGCGGTGCACCAGGGCCAGGCCGCCATGTTCACGCGGCAATTCCAGGTCCGAGCTCAGTCGGCCGACCCGGCCGGCACGCACTTCGGCCCAGTAGGCGGCGTCCTCCAGCGTGGGCAGCAGTTCATCGGCAGCGGTGCCCGGCCATTGGTGCGCGGGCTGGCCCAGCCAGTCGGCACCCGCGCGGTTGATGGCGCGCAGCGTGCAGCTGGCCACATCCACCAGCCAGGCCGGCTCGTCGAGCACCTGCAGCCACTCCTGGGCGCCAGCGGCGTCCTCCGTGCCGTCGAGCCAGGCCTGCAGGCCTGGTTCGCGGGGAATCATGCCGCCTCCGGTAGAGGCTGCGGGGCCTCGACGTCAAAGAAATAGGCCACGCGCTGTCGGGGGCGCAGGTATTCGGCGGCACGGGCGGGCAGCTGCGCGGCCTTCAGGCTGCGGCGGATGCCGAGGTCACCTTCGCGGTCGAGGTCAACGTGCAGCGCCTGATCGGCCGGCACACCGGCTTCGTACACAAGCACGCGCGGCTTGAGCGGGCGGGCGGCGTTCACCGTCATCACCATCGCGTAGCGCTCGTCAGACAGCTGCACCACAGAGCCCGGCGGGTAGATGCCCATCAGGCGGATGAAGCCGCTGAGCATGTCGGCGTCGAACTTGTTGCGGCTCTGCGCGAACATGCGCGAGAGGGCCTCGTGCGGCGTCAGCGACTTCGACGGCACTGCGGCATTGCACAGGTTGTCGTAGGTGTTGACCATCGCCACGATGCGGGCCGCCGGGCTGATCTGGGTCAGATGCGCGCCACGCGGGTAGCCGGTGCCGTCCGCCAGTTCGTGGTGCTGCGCCAGCACCAGCAGCGCGCCGTTGCTCAGGCCCATGCGCTGGCCCTGGGCCACGCCCTTGGCCACGTGATCGCGGTAAAGCGCGGCTTCGGCATGGGTGAAATCGTCGTGCAGCAGGCGCACGCGGTCAGGCAGCGCCAGCTTGCCCACGTCATGCAGCAGCGCGCCCACGCCGATGTCCATCAGCACGCTGTCTTCCAGCTCCAGCGCGCGGGCCAGCAGCAGCGAGATCACGGTCACGTTCATCGCGTGGGCCGAGTGGCGGTCGCCGCCAGGCTCACCCAGCACGCGCAGGCACAGCTCGCCGTCCACCAGCATCTTGTCCAGCAGGGCGCGGGTCAGCATGTCGGCGCTTTCGCGCGCCTTCACCGGGGTGCCCACCACGGCGTCACTGATGCGGCGCAGGTCACGGCAGGCTTCGCCGTACTGGCGTTCACATTGGCGCAGCGCGGCCTGCTGGGCAGACACCCGCTCAGCCAGCTCGCGCCGGGCCTGCACGGCGGCGGCTTCGGCCGCACGACGGGCGGCCTGGGCCTGGTCGGCGGCACTGGCGCCCACGGCGGCGCCCTGCTCATCATTGGCCGCCGGGGTGGCGGCTTCGTCGATGGCGGCCACGCCTTCACCTGCGGGCACCACGGCCACGCCGTGGATGTCCACATCACTGCGCTCGGGGCTCCAGCGCACTTGGCGCAGCCCCAGACCTTGAATGGTCTCGATCTGCTCGGCCGACGCGATCTTGAAGCTCGACAGCGGGAAGGGATGCGCCATCCAGCCCACGTCCAGATGCACAAACATCCCGACGCGCAACGCTTGAACCGACACCGTATCCGACATGACTATGTTTCCCTGTGCTTGGTCGCCCGGGATCGCCGGGACGACTTCTCTGCACTGGTCATCGGCCATGCCGGCTGAAAACTTGAGACAGGTTGCAACGCCATGCAACCGGACACTCAAGCTGCGGCGGTGCCGGCCGCCCTCAACGCTGGGCCTGTTCGCGCCAGGTGCCCGGGGCCAGGCCGCTCAGGCGCTGGAAGAAGCGGGTGAAATACCCCGCATCCGTGAAGCCCAGATCGAGGCCGATGCGCTTGATGCTGAGCGTGGTGTAGGTCAGCTGGCGTTGGGCTTCGAGCATCAGGCGGTCATGCAGCAGGGCCAGCGCGCTGCGGCCCAGCACCCGCTGGCAGATGCGGTTGAGCTGGGTGGGCGTGAGGCCGAGCTCCGCCGCCAGATCAGCCACACGGGGCTGCAGGCGAAAGCGCGCGTCGATCAAGGCGCGGTAGCGCGCCAGGTGGTCAGCGGCCCGGCCGGCGCCGGCGGCGGGCACCGGCGCATCGTCGGGCAGCGCACGGGCCAGGCTCACCATGGTTTGCAGCAGGGCGGCGTCCAGCGCCAGCGCGCGCCAGGGCTGGGGGTTGGCGTATTCGGCGGCCAAGGTGGCCACGGCGCTGCCCAGGCTGCGCGCTGCCGGCCCGTGGCCGCGCAAGGCCAGCCAGTGCGGCTGGGCCAGGCGCGCCCACAGGCCCGGTACGGCGTCCAGCAGGCTGGCCAGGTGGCGCTCCTGCACCGTCACCACATGGCCTTCCACCCCGGGGTCAAACCGGAAGCCGTGGGCCACCAGCGCCGGCACGCACACCGCGCAGGGGCCGCGCAAGGGGCATACCTGGCTGTCCAGCCGGGCCTCGGCCTGGCCTTGCGCCATGTACAGAATTTGAAAGAAGGTGTCGTGGCGGTGCGGCTGGATTTCCCAGTCATGCAGCCGGCTGCGCGACGAGATGGTTTCCACGTGCAGCCGCTCTGACGACGCTGCCCCGCCCTGCTCACCGTAGAGCAGGTAAGAGGGCAGCGAACGCACCGCAGCGGTGGGCTGGGCGGCTGAAGGGATGGGGGTTTGTGCGGCCATGGAATGTTCGAATTGTTCAATGTCTTGCGTTTTCTGTCCATTGGCTTGGCGCTGCCACGGCCCTACGCTTGCGGCCAGCTATCCACACTTTCGGAGACACCCCCATGCGCACCCAAGTCGCCATCATTGGTGCCGGCCCGTCCGGCTTGTTGCTCGGCGCCCTGCTGCACAAGGCCGGCATCGACCACGTCATCATCGAACGCCAGTCGCCCGACTACGTGCTGAGCCGCATCCGCGCCGGCGTGCTGGAACAGGTGACGATGGACCTGCTGGACGCCGCCGGCGTGGGCGCCCGCATGCACCGCGAAGGCCTGCCGCATGACGGGTTCGACCTGTGCTTCGACGGCCGCCGCCACCGCATCGACCTGCATGCGCTGACCGGCCGCAAGGTGATGGTGTACGGCCAGACGGAAGTGACGCGTGACCTGATGGACGCCCGCACCGCCGCCGGCCTCGGCACCGTCTACAACGCCAGCGACGTGCAGCTGCACGATTTCAACGGCACCCAGCCGCGCGTGACCTTCACCGCCAAGGGCGAAGCCCACGAGGTGCACGCCGACTTCATCGTCGGCTGCGACGGCTTCCACGGCGTGGCCCGCGCCAGCGTGCCGACCGACGCCATGCAGACCTTCGAGAAGGTCTACCCCTTCGGCTGGCTGGGCGTGCTGGCTGATGTGCCGCCGGTGCATGAGGAACTGATCTACGCCAGCGACGAGCGTGGCTTCGCGCTGTGCAGCATGCGCAGCAAGAGCCGTGTGCGCTACTACGTGCAGTGCTCGCTCGAAGACAAGGTCGAGCAGTGGAGCGACGACGCCTTCTGGGACGAGCTCAAGCGCCGCCTGCCGGCCGAAGACGCCGCCCGCATGGTGACCGGCCCGTCGATTGAAAAGAGCATCGCCCCGCTGCGCAGCTTCGTGGCCGAGCCGATGCGCTTCGGCCGGCTGTTCCTGGCCGGTGATGCCGCGCACATCGTGCCGCCCACCGGCGCCAAGGGCCTGAACCTCGCGGCATCCGACGTCGGCCTGCTCAGCCATGCGCTGACCGACTACTACCGCGGCAACGCGGTGGGCATCGACACCTACTCGGAGCGTGCGCTCTCGCGCATCTGGAAGGCCGAGCGCTTCAGCTGGTGGTTCACCTCGCTGATGCACCGTTTCCCGGACACCGGCGCCTTCGGCCGCCGCATGCAGAGCGCCGAGCTGGATTACCTGGTGAAGTCGGAAGCGGCGATGACCGCGATGGCCGAGAACTACGTGGGCCTGCCGCTGAACGTGTGACACGCGGCTGACACGGAGCCGTCACGCTCCTTGCACATTCCGTCACCAGAATCGTCGTGAAAGAGGTCACAGCCTGCGCCACTGTCAGTGGCTCAAGCACTGAGCCTCACCCGCTTTCACGCGTCGCGAACCGCAGCCGCCCGGCCCGCCCCGGGGGGCTGCGCTTGTTTGTGGCGCCACACGATCTGGTTCGCCATGCTGCACTTCGACGAAACACCGCCCCGCAAGGCCCGCATCGAGATCATTCCGATGATCGACGTGATGATGTTCCTGCTGATCTTCTTCGTGCTGATCAGCACCAACGTCATCCCCAGCTTCGGCCTGAAGACCGCCCTGCCCGACAGCAGCACCGCGCAGCGCATGGTCACCGACCAGCGGCCGGTCATCGTCACGCTCGGCGCTGACGGCAGCGTCTCGCTCGACGGCCAGGCCGTGCCGGCCGGCACCCTCACCGCCCGGGTGCAGAGCATCCATCAACAAGACTCGCGCAAGCGCTTTGTCATCAACGCCGACCAGTCGGTGAAGTGGCAATCCGTGGTGGATGTGATGGACGCGCTGCGCGCCCAAGGCATCGACGCCATCACCTTCGCCACCAAGCGGGTCGGCTGATGATCGACTGGCTGAACGACCGCCGCGATCCGGCGGCGCTGGGCACGGCCGTGCTGTTCCTGACCGCAGGCTGGTGGGGCTTGCAGCATCTGCCTGCGGCGGTGTCCACCGCCCCGGTCAGCAATGAGGTGAAGGTGCAGTGGGAAGACCTGCCCGCGCCCACACCGGCTGAACCCACGCTGCCCGCACCGCCGCGCCCTGCGCTGGAGGTGCCCCCGACCAGCGCAGGCCAGCCGCCCGCGCCGGCCCCGGCTGCACCCGTGCTGTCGCCCAACGCCACGGAAGTGGCCACCGGGCCGACGAGCACGGCGCCTGTCGCGCCTGCTGCACCGCCTGCGCCGGCCACGCCACCTGCGCCAGCCGCAGCACCCGCCACCGCACCCCCGGCTCCGCCCGCGCCCGCGCCCGCACCACGCGCCCACGCCTCGGCCGAGCAGGGTTACGCCAGCCAGCTGCGCGGCTACCTGAACAGCATCAAGCGCTACCCCAACAGCCGCGAGGCCCGCCAGCTGCGTCCCACCGGCACGGTGCGCGTGTGGCTGGAGCTCTCTCGCAACGGCCAGTTGCAGGGCGCCGGCATCGAGACCAGCAGCGGCTCGTCGCTGCTGGATGTGGAGGCGCTGCGCACCGTGCGCGGCGGCCGCTACCCCGCCATGCCGGACGACGCCTACCCCGGCCAGGCCAGCAACCGTTTCGTGATCGCCATCGACTACACGCTCGACGACTGATCGACCCACCTGTTTTTTCTTGCAGCAACACCCTCCCACAAGGACACCCACCATGCGCCCCTTCACGCTCAATGCCATCACCCTGGCACTGCTGGCCCTGACCGCCCACGGCCAGGCCCTGGCACAACAAGCCGGCACCGACATCGGCAAGATCACCGTCACCGGCGAAGGTGACAAGCTCGGCACCGGCCTGCTGGTCGACGAAGACACGCCCAAGGCCAAGAGCACGGTCACCAAGGCCCAGCTCGACAAGGTGCGCGCCAGCTCGAACCCGTTCCAGGCCATGTCGCTGATGCCCGGCGTGAACAGCTACAGCTACGACGCCACCGGCCTGTTCGGCGGCAGCCTGCGCGTGCGCGGCTTCAACAGCGACCAGATGGGCTTCACCATCAACGGCGCGCCGGTGAACGACTCGGGCAACTTCGCGGTTTATCCGCAGGAATACACCGACCTGGAAAACACCTGCGAAATCTCGCTGACCCAGGGCGCCTCCGACACCGAAGCCCCGCATGTGGGCGCCTCGGGCGGCAACGTCGGCATCAATTCCTGCGGCGCGAATGACAAGGCCCGCGTGCGCGCCTCGCTGTCGGCCGGCAGCCTGAGCTATCGCCGCGTCTTCCTGCGCGCCGATACCGGCCAGGTTGGTGACTTCAAGGGCTTCGCCTCGATCAGCAGCAGCCAGGTCGACAAGTGGAAGGGCGAAGGCAAGGCCGACCGCACCCACATCGACGCCGGCGCCGAATTCAAGATGGGCGACGTCAAGCTGAACGCCGGCATCCTCTACAACAAGGCCGTCAACAACAACTTCCGCACGCTGACGCTGGAGCAGGTGGGCACGCTGGGCTACACGGCTGATTTCGCGACCGTCGTGCCGCAGCACCTGACGCCCGTGGCTGGCACCGCCCAGAACGAAAGCACCATCGCGTCGGGCACCGCCTACTACGGCTACGCCCTGAACCCGTTCGAGAACTACCTGCTGACGGCAGGCGCGCATGTGCAGCTCTCGCCCGTCACCCGCCTCGATGTGGAGCCGTACTTCTGGTACGGCTACGGCACCGGCGGCGTGCAGCAGACCTCGGTGGCAGAAGGCTCCGGCAGCACCCGCCTGGGCGGCGGCGTGAAGGACATCAACGGTGACGGCGACACGCTCGACACCATCATGGTCTACCGCGGCAGCCTGACGGAAACCCACCGTCCTGGCGTGACCATCAAGCTCAGCCATTCGATGGACAACCACCAGTTGCTCGGCGGCGTGTGGATGGAGCGTGCGAACCACCGCCAGACCCAGCCGGCCACCACCGTGGACAACAACGGCGCCATCGCCACCAAGTGGCTCGACAGCGACGGCGCCCTGCTGCGCCGCGCCGACGGCACGCTCTACCAGGGCCGTGACTGGAAGACGGTGTCGACCGGCCAGAGCGCCTTCCTGCAGGACACGATCGACGTGGACAGCCAGTGGCGCGTGATCCCGGGCGTGAGCTGGCGCTCGATCAAGCGCGAGTTCACCAACACCGCCAACGACGGCTCCGGCGGCGGTGCCGACTATGTGCTGACGCGTCGCTACTCGGAAGTGCTGCCGAGCCTGAACACCAGCTTCCAGTTCACGCCGGAAGTGCAGGCCTTTGCCGGCATCTCGAAGAACCTGCGCGCACCGAGCAACTTCGAGCTCGGCAATGCGGTCACCAGCGTGGTCTACGTGAACGGTGCACCATCGACCTACGTGGTGCAGGTGCGCAACACCGTGAAGCAGGAAACCGCCGTCAACCTCGACATGGGCGCGCGCTTCAAGACGCCGCTGGTCAAGGGCAGCGTCACCGGCTTCTACACCCGCTTCACCGACCGCATCGGCTCGGGCTACGACCCGGTGCAGGCCGGCAAGTTCGACATCAACGTCGGCGACTCCACCATGAAGGGCCTGGAGGTGGAACTGGGCACCGTGCCTTACATGGGCTTCAGCGCCTACGCGTCGGGCACCTACACGGTCAGCACGCTTGACAACGACCTGCTGAACTCGTATGTGGACAGCGTGACGAAGAAGGTCGTGAGCTACACCGCCGCCACCTCGGGCAAGCAGTTCCCCGACACCCCGAAGGGCATGGCCGCACTGGCCCTGCAATGGTCGGACGGCCCGCTGATGCTGAACCTGTCGGGCAAGTACACCAGCCGCCGCTACACCACGATGACGAACGACCAGTCGATCGGCGGCTACACCACCATCGACTTCAACGCCGCCTGGCAGCTGCCCGCCACCGACTGGACCCGCAACACCGTGCTGCGCCTGAACCTCAGCAACCTGACGAACAAGCAGTACCTGCTGGCCAACTCCGGCAGCGGCTCCAGCTTCACCGTCAATGCCACCGGTGCAGGCTCTTCGCAGCCCTCGCTGTACCAAGGCGCTCCGCGCTTCGTGAGCATGTCCCTGCAGACTGACTTCTGACCATGAACTTCAATTTCTTCCACGACCTCGTGCTGGTGGCCATGGCGGGGCTGATGGCCCTCGCCCTGATCGTCATCGTCGAGCGCCTGATCTACAACACCTTCGTCATCCGGGCGCGCAAGCGCCTGCTGGCCGCCCTGACCCAGCCGGGTGAGGGCGCCCTGCAAGCCGAGCTGGCCCGCGCCAGCCACGGCCCGCATGCCAACATGGTGGCCGGCGTTCGTTCGCTGAAGACCAGCGACCCCGAGCGCATGGACCTGAAGGTGCAGGCGCTCTACCTGGAGCAGCAAAGCAGCGTGCGCCGCGGCCTGTGGCTGCTGGACACCACCATCACGCTGTCGCCGCTGCTCGGCCTGCTGGGCACCATCCTGGGCATCATCGACACCTTCACCGCACTGGCGGCGCAAGGCGTCTCTGATCCGCAGGCGGTGAGCCGCGGCATCGGCACTGCGCTGATCGCCACGGCGGCGGGCATCGGCATTGCGGTGTTCTGTCTGGTGTTCAACAACTTCTTCACCGAACGCGTTGAGCGGATCAATGAAGAACTGAAGGTGCTGGCCCTCGGCCAGGCCGGGGAGGCTTGATGGCACAGGCGCAGGTGAAGGCGACAGCCGTGTTGACGTTGAAGGCCGCGCTGGCCGGGTTCGCCCTGCTGGGCGGCCTGGGCAGCTTGGGTGTGGGGGCTGCCACCGCCGCCCCGGTGCCGCTGCGGGTGATGGCCTTCAACGACTTCCACGGCCACCTCGAAGCCGCCGACCTGCGCCTGGACCTGCCTGACCCGGCCAACCCCGGTCAGTGGCTGCGCGCACCGTCGGGCGGAGCTGCGGCCCTGGCTGGCCTGGTGCGTGAGCTGCGGGCCGACAGCCCGAACCACCTGCTGCTGTCGGGGGGTGATCTGTTCGGCGGCTCACCGCTGATCTCGTCGCTGTTCCGCCATGAATCAACCGTGGCGGTGATGAACCGCATCGGCCTGGACGCCAGCGTGGTGGGCAACCATGAATTCGACGCCGGCTGGGCCGAGCTGCAGCGCCTGATCAATGGTGGCTGCGCCGCCACCCAGGCCGGCAACCCGGCGCGCAGCTGTGCCAACGGCCTCTGGGGGGGCGCGAAGTTCCCGCTGCTGGGCGGCAACGTGGTAGCGGAAGCCACCGGCCAGATCGTGCTGGCGCCCTCGGTGGTGCGCAATGTGGGCGGCGTGCGCGTCGGCCTGATCGGCGCCGTCACCCGCACCACGCCCGACATCGTGATGCGCTCCGGCATTGCCGGACTGCGCTTTGACGACGAGGCCGATGCCATCAACCGCAGCGCAGCGCTGCTGAAGGCGGCTGGCGTGCACACCCTGATCGCGCTGGTGCATGAGGGCGGAGAAATCGGCCAGGCCAGCCAGCGCGGCGACTGGAACGACGGCAGCTGCCCGAAGGCCCGCGGCGCGATCTTCGAGATCAACCGCCGGCTCTCACCCGACATCGATCTGCTGCTGACCGGCCATACCCACCAGGGCTACCGCTGCGAGATGGACGGCCGGCTGGTGATGCAGGCCACGGCGTACGGCCGCGGCTTGTCGGTGATCGACCTGGTGCTCGACAGCGACACCGGCCGCGTGCAACGCAGCCAGACCCGCGGCCTGAACGTGCCGGTGCTGAACGAGCGCACCGACCCTGCCCTGCGCCGCCAACTGGCCGCCGGCCTGCCCGCCCCGCTGGCGCGGGCGCTGCTGAATGCGCAGCCTGATGCACAAGTGGCCGCCGAGGTGGCAGCGATGGCGCAGGCCGTGGCCCCGCTGGCGAACCAGCCGGTGGGCCGCATCACGGCAGACTTCAAGCGCGGCGGCACTGGTAACGGCGGCCCGGTGGACAATGCCGCAGGCCGCCTCGTGGCCGATGCCCAGCTGGCCGCCACCCGCAGCCCCGCCACGGGCGGTGCGCAGCTTGCGCTGATGAACCAGGGCGGTGTGCGCAGTGATCTGGAATGCACGGCGGCTGACAAGGCGAGCGGAACGCCCTGCACCATCAGCTACGGCCAGGTCATCACCATGCAGCCCTTTGGCAACGCACTGGTGACGATGACGCTCAGTGGTGCCCAGTTGCAACGCGTGCTCGAGAGCCAGCAGCGCGCCAATCCGCAAGCGCCGGCCATCCTGCACCCGTCGGCCGGCTTGACCTACGAGTGGCATGCCAGTGCCGAGGCCGGCCAGCATGTGCGCCAGCTGATGCTGAACGGCCAGCCCGTGCTGCCCGAGCAACGCCTGCGGGTGACGGTGAACAACTTCATCGCCGATGGGGGCGACGGCTTCACCCTGCTGCGCGAGGGCACGGAGCGCCTCACCGGTCCGCTTGACGCCGAAGCGCTGGTGCAGTTTCTGGGGGGCTCGCAGCCCGTGCAGCCTGACACCCAGGCACGGGTGCGCTGGCTGCCCTAAACCCCCGGGGGCGCGGCGAGCCGGCCGCGTTTCCTACAATGCGGTCATGAACGCCAAGTCTTCCGTCTACACCCGTGGCGCGGCCCTGCCCGCGATCCTGGCCCAACGCATCGCCATCATCGATGGGGCCATGGGCACGATGATCCAGCGCTACAAGCTGGGGGAAGCCGATTTCCGCAATGCCGCGCTGCAGGCACATCCGAAGGACCTGAAGGGCAACAACGACCTGCTGGTGCTGACCCGCCCGGACGTCATCAGCGAGATCCACGAGCAGTACCTGGCCGCTGGCGCCGATCTGATCGAGACCAACACGTTCGGCGCCACCAGCGTGGCCCAGGACGACTACGGCCTCGGCCACCTGGCCCGCGAGATGAACGTGGCCGCAGCCCGCCTGGCGCGCGCCGCCTGCGACAAGTACAGCACGCCCGACAAGCCGCGCTTCGTGGCCGGCGCCCTTGGCCCGACCCCGCGCACCGCCAGCATCAGCCCCGACGTGAACGACCCGGGCGCGCGCAACGTCACCTTCGACGAACTGCGTGCGGCCTACCGCGAACAGGCCGAAGGCCTGCTGGAAGGCGGTGCAGACGTGTTCCTGGTGGAAACGATCTTCGACACGCTGAATGCCAAGGCCGCCATCTTCGCGCTCGACGAGCTGATGGAAGACACGGGCGAGCGGCTGCCGGTGATCATCTCGGGCACCGTCACCGACGCCTCGGGCCGCATCCTGTCGGGCCAGACCGTTGGGGCGTTCTGGTACTCGGTGCGCCATGCGCGCCCGCTGGCCGTGGGCCTGAACTGCGCGCTGGGCGCGGCGCTGATGCGCCCGTACATCGAAGAGCTGAGCCGCCTGGCCGGTGACACCTACATCAGCTGCTATCCGAACGCCGGCCTGCCCAACCCGATGAGCGACACCGGGTTTGATGAGACGCCGGACGTGACGGGCGGCCTGATGGAAGACTTCGCCCGCGCGGGTTTCCTGAACATCGTGGGCGGCTGCTGCGGCACCACGCCGGATCACATCGCGGCGATCGCCCAGCGCGTGAGTGCCTACCGCCCGCGCCACCGCCAGGACCCGCTGTTCAGCGGGCTGCTGGCGGCGGATGCCGACCTGGAAGCCTGAGGGGCTGCCGGGTTCAGCGCTTGACGTTGCCCGCTGCGGCGGGTGATGTCGACGGCGTTGCTGGTGGCGGGGGCGGCGGCAACTGGTTGTCGTCCAGCCGCTTCACCGGCCCGCTGCCGGGCATCAGGCGCAACTGCACCGCATCGCCGGTCACGGTTTGCACGGGCGCCAGGCGCCAGGCCGTGATGCCCTTGGTGTTCAGGTAGGCCCGCAAGGCACTGGCGCGGGCGTCGGCCTGCGCGCCGGGTGTGGAAATCTGCAAGCGCGCCGAGGGCTGCCGCTTCAGGCTGAGCACCAGCTTGTCGAGCACGCCCTTGATGGCCGGCTTGGCCGTCGCCGTGGCGCCTTCGAAGGAATGCACCAGCGGCACGCTCAGGCGCACCGAGCCGTCGGCTTCTTCCTGCACCCGCACGGGCGTGGGGTTGAACAGCTCTTTCAGCCAGGTGGCCTCGGCCAGCAGCGGAGACGGCTCGGCCGGCAACGCCACGGGGGCGACCGGCGCCGAGGCCGCAGCCACGGGCGCGGCGGGCACCACCACCGGGCGCTGCGGCGCTGGTGTGGCCACCGGCGCCACCGGAGCGGGGCGCGGCGGTGTGCCGCAGCCGGCCAGGCCGATGGCCAGCGCCGTGGCCAAGGCCCCGTTCAGAACCCATCGGTCAGCCCGGTATGGGGCTGGTCGTTGAACATGCATCTCGAAAACTCCCTGTGCCCGTGTGTTCACGGTGCGCTTGTCTTGTCTGGTTGGCAGGTCTCTGGCGTGCATGCTGGCCGAGGCTCCGGGGTGGCACGGCCACCGCTCAAGACTCGGGCTGGCTGCCCGGGCGGCCCTGGCGAACCGCTGCGCCGTCCATCACCTGCTGCAATTGCTGGCCCAGCACGTCGATCTCCTGCTGCATGGCCCGCACCAGCTGAGCATAGATGCGCTGCTGGCGGGCTGCCTCCCGCAGGCGGGCAGCCATGCGCTGGCCCAGGACATACATCAGCTTGGCCGCCACCTCGGGCTCCTCGCGCTGCATGCGCTGCAGGGCGCGGCGTGACAAGCCAGCGCCGATCACGGCAGTGGATGCCACGCAGCTGGCCACCCGGGCGCCGCCGTCGAGCAGCGCAATCTCGCCGATCAACTGTCCGGGCTGCAGCACCGAGATCACCACCGGGTCGGTGCGGCTGGCCACCATCGACTCCACCGTGGCTTCGCCGTGCAGCATCAGCACCATATAGCTGGCGTTGACCTGATCGCCCTCCTGCACGATGACCTGGCCCGGCCGGAACCGCATCAGGCGGGCGTGCGCCACCACCGCTCGGGCCTCTTCCTGACTGAGACCGTGCAGCGCATCAGCGGAACGCAGCATGCGAACGGCCAACTCGGCGTGATCAGGAAACTGCAGGATCGACGGTGCGGCAGGACTGGTGGGCATGGCGGAGTGGCACTAATTGCAACCCTGACGATACCTTGTTGGCATTTGCTTCGCCTGCTTGCCGGGCACGCCCCCACGGTCGTCCGTTAAAATTCCCACCACCAAGGAGCGTTGCAGCAACGTCGCCCCGTGCGACGGAGTCAGGCTTGGTACCGGATCAACGACGCTCACCCGCCCTGTGGGTGAGCTCCGTCCGTTGTTGTATTTCCCCGCCTGCCACCTGAGTTCTGCACGCCATGACCACCACCGCCCTGCCCGCCCTGCCCATGCGTCTTTCCGGCCTGGAGCCGGTCACGCTGGACGCCAGCACGCTGTTCGTCAACATCGGTGAGCGCACCAACGTCACCGGCTCGCGCGTGTTCGCCAAGATGATCCTGGCCGGCGAGTTCGAGAAGGCACTGGCCGTGGCCCGCCAGCAGGTCGAGAACGGCGCGCAGGTGATCGACATCAACATGGACGAGGCCATGCTGGACAGCCAGGCCGCCATGGTGCGGTTCCTGAACCTGATCGCCGGCGAGCCGGAAATCGCCCGTGTGCCCATCATGGTCGACTCCTCGAAATGGAGCGTCATCGAAGCCGGCCTGAAGTGCCTGCAGGGCAAGGGCATCGTCAACTCCATCTCGCTGAAGGAAGGCGAGGCCGAGTTCAAGCGCCAGGCCAATCTGGTTCGCCGCTACGGCGCCGCCGCGGTGGTGATGGCGTTCGACGAAAAGGGCCAGGCCGACACCTTTGCCCGCAAGATCGAGATCTGCGAGCGCGCCTACAAGGTGCTGGTGAACGAGGTCGGTTTCGCGGCTGAAGACATCATCTTCGACCCCAACATCTTCGCCATCGCCACCGGCATCGAAGAGCACAACAACTACGCCGTCGACTTCATCGACGCGACCCGATGGATCAAGCAGAACCTGCCCGGCGCCAAGGTGTCGGGCGGTGTGTCGAACGTGTCGTTCAGCTTCCGCGGCAATGAGCCCGTGCGCGAAGCCATCCACACCGTGTTCCTGTACCACGCCATCAAGGCTGGCATGGACATGGGCATCGTCAACGCCGGCATGGTCGGCGTGTATGACGACCTGGAGCCGGTGCTGCGCGAGCGCGTGGAAGACGTGGTGCTGAACCGCCGCCCGGACGCCGGCGAGCGTCTGGTGGAGATCGCCGAGAACGCCAAGGGCGCGGCCAAGGACGACAGCCAGCGCCTGGCCTGGCGCGCCGGCGACGTGAACGAGCGCCTGAGCCACGCGCTGGTGCACGGCATCACCGACTTCATCACCGAAGACACCGAAGAATGTTGGCAGGCGATTGCCGCCACCGGTGGCCGCCCGCTGCACGTGATTGAAGGCCCGCTGATGGCCGGCATGAACGTGGTCGGTGACCGCTTCGGCGCCGGCAAGATGTTCCTGCCGCAGGTGGTGAAGAGCGCCCGCGTGATGAAGCAGGCCGTGGCCCACCTGCTGCCCTACATCGAGGCCGAGAAAAAGGCGCTGATCGATGCCGGCGGCGAAGCCAAGCCCAAGGGCAAGATCGTCATCGCCACGGTGAAGGGCGACGTGCACGACATCGGCAAGAACATCGTCACCGTCGTTCTGCAGTGCAACAACTTCGAGGTGGTGAACATGGGCGTGATGGTGCCTTGCCAGGACATCCTGGCAAAGGCCCGTGAGGAGGGCGCCGACATCATCGGCCTGTCCGGCCTGATCACCCCGAGCCTGGAAGAGATGCAGCACGTGGCCGCCGAGATGGCCCGTGACCCGTGGTTCGCCGAGCGCGGCACGCCGCTGCTGATTGGCGGCGCCACCTGCAGCCGCGTGCACACCGCAGTGAAGATTGCGCCGAACTACGCCGGCCCGGTGGTGTACGTGCCCGATGCCTCGCGCGCCGTGGGCGTGTGCTCGGACCTGCTGAGCGACGAGCGGGCCGCCCGCTACATCGCCGAGCTGAAGGCCGACTACGAGCACGTGCGCCAGCTGCACGCCAACAAGAAGAAGACACCGCTGGTGAGCCTGGCCGCCGCCCGCGCCAACAAGGCGATGGTGAACTGGGCCGACAAGCCCGCGGCGCCGAAGTTCATCGGGCGCCGCGAGTTCCGCCAGTACGACCTGGCCGAGCTGGCCCGCTACATCGACTGGGCCCCGTTTTTCCAGACCTGGGACCTGGCCGGCCCCTACCCCGCCATCCTCGACGACGAGGTGGTGGGCGACACCGCGCGCAAGGTGTTTGCCGATGCGCAGGCCATGCTCAAGCAACTGATCGAGGGCCGCTGGCTGCAGGCCAATGGCGTGATGGCGCTGTACCCGGCCAACACCGTGGACGACGACACCATCGAGCTGTATGCCGATGAATCACGCAGCGAAGTGCTGCTGCGCTGGACGCCGCTGCGCATGCAGACCGAGCGCCCGGTGGTGGACGGCGTGAAGCGGCCGAACCGCTCGCTCGCCGACTTCGTGGCGCCCAAGGGCGTGCAGCCCGATTACGTCGGCCTGTTCGCCGTGACGGCCGGTCTGGGCGCCGACAAGAAGGCCAAGCAGTTTGAAGATGCGCACGACGACTACTCGTCCATCATGATCAAGGCCCTGGCCGACCGCCTGGCGGAGGCCTTCGCCGAGCGGCTGCACCAGCGTGTGCGCACCGAACTCTGGGGCTACGCCGAGGGCGAGGCCCTGAGCAACGAGGCGCTGATCGCCGAGCAGTACCAGGGCATTCGTCCGGCGCCGGGCTACCCGGCCTGCCCGGAACACGGCGTGAAGGCCGGCATGTTCGACGTGCTGCGCGCAACCGAGATCGGCATGGGCCTGACCGACAGCATGGCGATGACGCCGGCCGCCAGCGTCAGTGGCTTCTACCTGGCCCACCCGGAGGCGGCTTACTTCAACGTGGGCACCGTGGGCGCCGACCAGTCGGCAGCCTTCGCTGCAGCAGCGGGCGTGTCCGAGGTGGAAGCCGCACGTCGGCTGGTGTCGGTGCTGGACGACAAGCCCGGCGCGTCGGCGTAAAAGCTGGCGTTTAGCTGGGTCTGCTGCGTCAGGTAGGCGCGGTAGTTCAGGAACAGCTCGCGATCCACCTCGCCGGGCTGCTGCCAGAAAGTGTGCAGCGGCCCCGGGTGCACCAACCCCGGAATGGCGTACAGGCAATCACCCAGCGCCAGCACCGGCGTGTTGTGGAACATGGCCTGCAGGCCGGTGGTGCTGTTCACCGTGACCACGCCCTTGGCGGCGCGCAGCAACGTGGGCAGGTGCTGGTCGTGGATGTAGAGCACCCGGCCTTCCAGGCCCAGCGCTGCCACGCGGCTGCGAATCAGCTCGCGGTAATCACGGTAGGGCTTGTCCAGCGGATGGTGCTTGATGACAAGCAGGTCACCGGCAGGCGCGGCCTGCGCGAACGAATCGATCACCTCGTGGATGAACTGCTCGACGCTCTGGTACGGCGAGTGGCAGAGGATCTGCGCGTCGTTGTGCACCTGCAGCGGTACCAGGAAGTAGCGCTTGTGCTGCTCGGGCGCGGCCAGATAGGCTTGCGCGCGGCGCTCGACCCAGCGGCTTTCGTACTTGCGGCCAGCGCCGCGCACCCAGCGCAGGCCTTCCCGGATCGGGTGCAGGCAGCGGTGATGCTGGTAATGCGGGAAACGCTTGCGGCCCAGCCAGCAGGCCAGCGCGTAGGTCATCGCCAGGTTGGCCACCGTGCCGAATTGCTGGCCCGTGGGCTCAGGCGGCGGTGCGGGCTGGATGTCCAGTTCGCGGTAAAAGGTGGCGTCACGCGGCAGGCTGGATTCAGCATTCACGCCGCCCACCTCCAGCGTCACGTAATCGGGCCGCAGGTAGCCTTCTTCAAACACGTAGACGGGCACACCAGCGGCACGGGCCACGTCCACCGCCATCTGATGCAGGGGCCGGCTCTGGCCGAACAGCACCAGCGCATCGGCGCGGTGGCGATCCAGCAGGGCCCGCAGCGCGGCAGGCCATTGGGCCGTCGGTTGGTTGTAGGCCACCGCCGTGGGCGCCTCGCCACCGTGGCCGGTGCAGCCGGGCTCGCTCGAGAACCATTCATCACCGGCGTTGAAGTTCACCTTCTGCACCAGGGCGCCCTGCACGTGCAACCACGCCGCCAGCCGTGCGAAAAAAGGCCCCATGGGGCCTTGCAGCAGCAGCGGACGGCGACAGGCGCGCAGTCGGTCCAGGGAGGTAGGTAACAACATGTGGGTGCGGTTTGACAGCGCAGTGTAGGCCTGCCGTGTAAACGCACAGCCCCCCAAGAACGCCGACGAACACCCCCTAATGCGCCGCAATCCGCGATGACGTGACTTGATGCACCGCGGATGCCGGCCGGTTTCACGCTTGGTGCACGTTGGCGACCGGGCCTGCTCAGCCCCGCATGGCCACCCAGGCGCGCAGCACGTGGCGCCACAACTGCGACAACACGCGCCGCGCGGCCGGTGCTGCGGCATCTTCGGCCCGCCAGCGCTGCAGCTCCGCCAGCACGTCTTCAGGAGAGGTGAACTTGTCGGAGCGTGCGCTCACATAGCTGGGATAGCCTATCAACGCTGCAGCCACCAGCGCATCGATGCTGATGTCAGTGCCAGTCCAGGGTGGCGGTTGCCGGTCTTGCGTGAGGCCGCGGCCGGCGTAAAACGGCCAGCCCCAGGTCACCACTGGCCGACCACGCAGCAGAGCCTCGAAGCCGGCGAGCGAGGTCATCACATGCACCTCATCCACGGCCCTGAGCAGGGCGTCCATGGGCACATCGGTCACGATCTCCTCGCACCACGAGGCAGCCTCCTGCTCACCCTGGCCTTTCGCACGCAGCCCGGCCACGACGTCGGGGTGGGGCTTCCACACGATGTGCGCGTCGGGTCGGGCCCGGCGCACGGCCTGCAGCAGGCCGATGTTGGTGCGCACGCCGGGTGCGCCGGCCAGCACGGCGGCATCGGTTTCCACCTGGCCGACCACCAGCACCACGGCCTTTGGCGTGGCCGGACGGCGCCAGACGCCGCCACCCACGTTGTACTTGGTCAGGCCCGCCTCGAGGATGGCTTGGCGCAGGTGGGCGGCGCGGGCCAGCAAGGCGGGCTCGAAGGTGTGGGCACGGGCCAGCAGCGCCAGCAGGTCGGAGTTGGTGGCGGGGTCGTAGTGCATGCCGCCAGCGTCCACCACCCATGAAAGCGGCCGGCGCAGCGCGGCGCCCAAGCCCACCGAGCGCAGGAAACCGTCTTCCAGCCGCAGCACACCGGCCAGGTGGCCTGACGGCAGATCAGGCGGTACCGGCTGGCGGCCCCACAGCACCAGCGTGCTGCCGGCGGGCACCGCATCACCGCGGCCGATGAAGCGAACATGGCTGCCTTGCAGGAACTGCCGCACCAGCGGCCGCTTCCACCAGCTGAAGCCCTGCGCCACCAGCTCGGGCGCAAAGCGCTCACGCTGCTGGCGTTGCAAGGCCATCCAGCTGACCAGCGCTTCCACCTCACAGCGCTCACCGGTGTCGGGGTGCACATAGCGCGGGTAGGCGACCAGGGCGGCATGCACCAGCGCTTCCAGGCTGGCGGCACCACGCCGGGCGGGCGCGGGCAGCTCGTCCTGCGTCAAACCCCAGCCGGCATAAAACGGCATGCCGAAGCAGCGCACGGGCTTGCCCCAGAGCAGGGCTTCAAAGCCGAGCTGCGAGGTCACCACGTACACCGCGTGCACGGCTTCCAGCACACCAGCCGGGTGAACATCGGTGGCCAGCAGCGTGACGCGGGCAGCGTCGGCGTCGCTCAGGGTCGAGCTCAAGCCCGCACGCAAATCGGCCATGTGCAGCCAGCCACGCTTGCGGCCCGCCACCACGTCGGGGTGCACCTTGAGGATGATCCGGCGCTGCGGATGCTCGGCCAGCGCGGCATCCAGCATGCGCTGAAAGCTCGCGATATTGGCCTGCCCGTGCAGCACCGACGCATCACCATGGGTTTGATCGACCACCAGCACCGCGCCGGTGGCATCGAGTTGCACATCGTCGCGCGCGGCGTTGTATTTGGAGATGCGGGCGCTGCACCAGGCTTGCTGCAATGCGCGGGCGCGTGCCGCTTCAGCCGGCGTCACGCCCTCAGCAATCAGGCGTTCCAGGCGCGAGGGCTGGCTGGCGTCGTAATAGATGCCAAGGTCGTCAATCACCACCGAACACGGCGGGTCGTCAGGCCCCAGGCCCACCGAGCGCAGGAAGCCATCTTCCAGCCGCAGCAGTGGCAAGCCGTGCGCTCGGGCATATGCGGCGGCACGGGCTGCGCTGGGCTTCAGGCCCCAGGCCAGCACGGCATCGGCCGCCGGCTTGTGACAAGCCGTGCGCCGGCTGGCGCGCACTAGTTGCGCGTCATTCAGCAGCGCGGGCAGCGGCGCCAGCCCGGCCAGCCCCGGCCCATGCAGCAACCAGCGCGGCAGGCTCACCCCAGCTCAGAGGCCGCTGGCCGCGAAGTGGGGGTTGTCGAAACCGGGCTTGCCGTAGCGCAGGTCAGTGCCATCAGACACCACGGTCACGCGGCCACCGGCAGCCCGCAGCACGGCGTCGCCCGCGGCAATGTCCCACTCCATCGTGCGTCCCAGGCGAGGGTAGAGGTCAGCCTCACCGGCCGCCACCAGACACAGCTTCAGTGAAGAGCCCGCATTGGTGCGCGAAGCCACCACGCGGCCATTCAGGAAGGCGTCGAGCGCGGTTTCATCACCGTGCGAGCGGCTGGCCACCACCGTCAGGCCCTCAGCGGGCACAGCGCGGCACGCAATGCTGCGGCGGCCGGCGGCGTCTTCCAGCCACGCGCCGTGGCCCACCGCGCCGCCAAACAGGCGGCCGATCGCCGGGGCATACACCAGGCCCAGCACCGGGCGGCCGCCGTCAATCAAGGCGATGTTGACGGTGAACTCACCGTTGCGGCTGATGAATTCCTTGGTGCCGTCCAGCGGGTCGACCAGGAAAAATCGGCCTGCCACCTCGGGCACGTGCCCGGCAGCCACGGCTTCTTCGGCCACCACCGGAATATCAGGGGCGATCTTGGCCAGGCCTGCCAGGATCACGGCTTCGGCTTGCTGGTCGGCCAGCGTCACCGGGGAAGCGTCAGATTTGTTCACCACCGAGAAGTCGGTGGCGTAGATGCCCATGATGACTTCACCGGCTGCATGCACCAGCGGCGTCAGCTCTTCCAGCAAGCGAGGCAGATCGAGGTTGGCTTGTGACATTGGTGGGGTTGCAGCGGTTAGGGGGTGCCCGATTGTGCACGGCACATGCGAAAATCAGCCCCCTAAAACATTTATTGACCTGACTTGTGTCGACGCTGACGCCTGACATCGCTGAACTCAACCAACGCCGCCGGCGTGCGGTGGAGTTGCGCCTGGACGGCCTCACGCTCAACAACATCAAGGAGTCGACCGGCCTGAGCGTGCCCACCATCATCAGCGCCTGGCAGGCGTTCGTGGCGGGCGGCTGGCAGGCGATTGATGTGGCGGCCCGGGGCCGGCCCCGTGGCGACGGCCGGGTGCTGAGCGCCGAGCAGGAAGCCGAGTTGCGCCACAGCGCGCTGCACACCCCACCTGAGCAGCACGGCCTGCCGGCCGGCCTGTGGGACGTGGCCGCGCTGCAAACCCTGGCGCAGCAGCGCTGGGGCACCGAGTTGAACAACCGCGCGGCCACCCGCCTGCTGGAGCGCTGGCAGCTGGGTGTGCAGGGCCTGCGGGAAACCGCCGAGCGCCACCCGACTCACCTCGACTGGCTGGACACCACCTGGCAAAGCCATGTGAAACGCGGCCAGCAGGGTGGTGCGCGCCCGTGGTGGGCTGGCAGCATCAGCCACCCTGATGTGGCCGCTCCCGGCGGCGTGCGCGTGGCCATCACGCCGCGTGGCAGCCTGCACTGGCTGGGCACCGGGCACCTCGGCAGCGCGGCAGACATCGAATCCTTCCTTGAGCGCTTGCCAGAGGCGCACAGCCAGGGCGCCTGCGTGCATCTGCACGGCGTGGCGTTTGGCGCATCGCCGCGTCTGCTGGCATGGCTCGCTGAGCGGCCGCACATCGAGGTGCTGGCTTGCCCGGTCGCTCCTGCCCGGCCGCAAGCCAAAGCCGCCACCCCTATTTCAGCCCCAACTGCCGCGCCCAAACCGGCAGTTCCCTCACTTTCCATCCCGCCCAGAACGGACCATCCCATGAGCTTGACCCACCTTCAGCGTCTGGAAGCCGAGAGCATCCACATCATGCGCGAGGTCGTCGCCGAGGCTGACAACCCGGTGATGCTGTATTCCATCGGCAAGGATTCAGCCGTGATGCTGCACCTGGCCCGCAAGGCGTTTTACCCCGCCCCGCCGCCCTTCCCGCTGCTGCATGTGGACACCACCTGGAAGTTCCGGGCGATGTACGAGATGCGCGATCGCATGGCCAAGGAACTGGGCATGGACCTGCTGGTGCACCACAACCCTGAAGCACAGGAGTTGGGCATCAACCCGTTCACCCACGGCTCGCAGATCCACACTGACATGTGGAAGACGCAAGGCCTGAAGCAGGCGCTCGACAAGTACAACTTCGACGTGGCCTTTGGTGGCGCCCGTCGCGACGAGGAAAAGAGCCGGGCGAAGGAGCGCATCTTCTCGTTCCGTTCGGCACAGCACCGCTGGGACCCGAAGAACCAGCGCCCGGAACTCTGGCGCCTGTACAACGGCCGCAAGCTGAAGGGCGAATCGATCCGCTGCTTCCCGATCTCGAACTGGACCGAGCTGGACATCTGGCAATACATCCACCTCGAGAACATCCCTATCGTGCCGCTGTACATGGCCGCTGAGCGCCCGGTTGTGGACCGTGACGGCACGCTCATCATGGTCGACGACGACCGCTTCCCGCTGCGCGAAGGCGAAGTGCCGATGATGAAGAAGGTGCGCTTCCGCACGCTGGGTTGCTACCCGCTGTCGGGCGCCGTGGAGTCGGAAGCCGAGTCGCTCACCGACATCATTCAGGAGATGCTGCTGACGCGCACCTCCGAGCGCCAGGGCCGCATGATCGACCACGATGCCGCAGCCTCGATGGAGAAGAAGAAGCAAGAAGGGTACTTTTGAGCCCCCACGCTCCCTGGCGGTCGCTGCCCCCCCAAGGGGGCTCGCGCAGCGGCCCGGCAAAGCCGGCTCCGCGCACGCCACTTGGTTAAAACCACAGAATCTCTGAAGGAATCGACATGGCCCACGTATCAGACCTGATCGCCAGCGACATCGAGCAATACCTCAAGCAGCACGAGCGCAAGAGCCTGCTGCGCTTCATCACCTGCGGCTCGGTGGACGATGGCAAATCGACCGTCATCGGCCGGCTGCTGTATGAATCGAAGATGCTCTTCGAAGACCAGCTCGCCGCCATCGAGAACGACTCCAAGAAGTGGGGCACGCAGGGTGGCGACATCGACTTCGCCCTGCTGGTGGACGGCCTGGCCGCCGAGCGCGAGCAAGGCATCACCATCGACGTCGCTTACCGCTTCTTCAGCACCGACCGCCGCAAGTTCATCGTCGCCGACACCCCGGGCCACGAGCAGTACACGCGCAACATGATCACCGGTGCGTCCACCGCTGACGTGGCCGTGATCCTGATCGATGCGCGCAAGGGCGTGCTGACGCAAACCCGCCGCCACAGCTACCTGGTCAGCCTGATCGGCATCCGCAAGGTGGTGCTGGCGATCAACAAGCTCGATCTGGTCGACTACTCGCAAGAGGTGTTCAACCGCATCAACGAGGAATACCGCGAGTTCGCCAAGCAGATCGGCCTGGACGACATCACGTCCATCCCGTTGTCGGGCCTGAAGGGCGACAACATGCTCGAGCGCAGCCCGAAGACCCCGTGGTACCAGGGCCCGACGCTGATGGGTTTCCTGGAAACCTGCGAGATCGACGAAACCCGCCTGCAGAAGGAGGCCTTCCGCCTGCCCGTGCAGTGGGTGAACCGCCCGAACCTCGACTTCCGCGGCTTCTGCGGGGTGATCACCAGCGGCGCCATCAAGCCGGGCGACCGCATCCGCGCCCAGCCCTCGGGCAAGGAAAGCAAGGTCGCGCGCATCGTCACCCTGAACGGTGATCTGCCTGAAGCCGTGGCCGGCCAAAGCGTGACGCTGACGCTTGAAGACGAGATCGACATCTCGCGCGGCGACGTCATTTCGCTGGCCGAGAGCCCGGCCGAAGTGGCTGACCAGTTCGAGGCCACCATCGTCTGGATGACCGACGAGCCGATGCTGCCCGGCCGCCCTTACCTGCTGAAGATCGGCACCCAGACCGTGACGGCCACGGTGACCGAGCCGAAGTACAAGGTGAACGTCAACACGATGGAGCACCTGGCCGCCAAGAAGCTCGATCTCAACGAGATCGGCGTGGTGAACCTGGCACTTGACCGCCCGATCGCGTTTGATCCGTACAAGATGAACCGCGATACCGGCGGCTTCATCCTGATCAACCGCCTGACCAACAACACGGTCGGTGCCGGCATGCTGCACTTCGCGCTGCGCCGCGCCCACAACATCCACATGCAGCCGGTGGACGTGAACAAGCAGGCACGCGCCAGCGCCAAGGGCCAGCGCCCCGGCGTGGTGTGGCTGACGGGCTTGTCAGGGGCTGGCAAGTCGACGATTGCCAACATCGTGGAGCGAAAGCTGCACGCGATGGGCCGCCACACCTACCTGCTGGACGGCGACAACGTGCGCCATGGCCTGAACAAGGACCTGGGCTTCACCGAAGCCGACCGGGTGGAGAACATCCGCCGGGTGTCCGAGGTGTCGCGCCTGATGGTGGACGCCGGCCTGATCGTGATCACCGCGTTCATCTCGCCGTTCAAGTCGGAACGTGCGATGGCCCGCCAGCTGATGCAGGACGGCGAGTTTGTCGAGGTGCACGTGGACACCCCGCTGGCCGTGGCTGAAGACCGCGACGTGAAGGGCCTGTACAAGAAGGCACGCCGCGGCGAGATCGCCAACTTCACGGGCATCTCCAGCCCGTACGAAGAACCGGACGCACCGGAGCTGCGCGTGAACACCACCACCTGCTCGGCCGAAGAAGCCGCGGATGTGGTGATTGCGCGTATTCGAGAGCTGGGGCTGATCGACTGAAGTTGAGGGCGCGCTGGGGCAATGGCCCCATTTTGCGCGCCGAGTGGGGCAAGCTGGGTGGGGCATTTGCCCCACCCATTTGACCCAGCAACCGAAATCCGGCGCCTCAAGCCCATCGAAGCGCCAACAAAAAACCCCGCCTAGGCGGGGTTTTTCATGAGCGCTGATGCGAGATCAGGCTTGCTTGCGGCGACGCGACATCAGGCCCAGAGCGGCCAGGCCAGCGGCGAACATCGCGTAGGTTTCGGGTTCCGGCACGGGAGTGATGGTGTAAGCCACGTCGTAGCCACCCTTCTTGCCCTTGGACACGTCCGTGTTCAGGAAGATCTTGTCGGCCTTGGTCAGCGTGAACGTGCCGGTGTACAGGCCGGGCGACAGCGTAGCCGGCTCGGTCAGGATACGGAAGTCGTCGACGCCGTTGAAGTACTTGTCACCCGAGGTGCTCAGCCAGGCAACGTCAACAGTGGTCTTGCCGCTGGTGACGAACTGGAACGAGTACGAGTAGGTGCCTGCTTCCAGCTTGGTGAAAAAGCTGGCGTTGCCGGTCAGATGAGCATCATTGCCGGTGAGCGAGTTGTAGCTCAGGTCGGTGCCGATGTCGGTGTTGGCGGCAAAGGAAGCGACTGACGCCACTGCCAGAGCCGAAGCGATGATGAATTTTTTCATGAATAACCCCCACTTGATGAGGCAAAACGGACCTTCCGCCTCGCCGATTTCCTGTAGTGAATCTTAAGCGTCACAAATTGATACGTCAAACCTTCAACCCCCATCCATTGGGGGGAGGGCGTCGTGCAAAGTTGGCGAATCAGAAGCCGAATGCGCCAGAAAGCGAATGGCACTAGTGGCGAGCACTACCCGAGCCCGAGGGAACAAGCCTCGGGAATTGCCAACAAAAAACCCGCCGAAGCGGGTCTTTTGCGAGCGCTGATGCGAGATCAGGCTTGCTTGCGGCGACGCGACATCAGGCCCAGAGCGGCCAGACCAGCGGCGAACATGGCGTACGTCTCGGGTTCCGGCACCGGGGTGATGGAATAGGCCACGTCGTAGCCGCCCTTGGCAGGCTTCAGCGCGTCGATGTTCAGGAAAATCTTGTCGTTCTTGGTCAGCGTGAAGGTGCCGGTGTAGGTGCCAGCGGCAGCCGACGTGTTCGAAAACAGCACCTTGAAGTCTTCAGGGTCGGAGAACGAGTTGTTGCCCGTCGTGCTCAACCAAGCAGAAGCCAGGGTGGTCTTGTTGTCGGCCTCGAACTGGAACGAGTACGAATAAGTACCGGCAGTCAGGTTGGCAAAGAAGCTGGCATTGGCGGCCACGTGAGCATCATTCCCGGTGAGCGAGTTGTAGCTCAGGTCGGTGCCGATGTCGGTGTTGGCGGCGAAGGAGGCGACTGACGCCACTGCCAGAGCCGAAGCGATGATGAATTTTTTCATGAATGATCCTAAATTGAGGAGGCAAAACGGACCTTCCGCCTCGCCAATGTCGTCTAACGAATGTTAGGCGTCACAAATTGCTACGTCAAACCCCTGCACCCCCGACCTTTGGGGGAAGGTGTCGTGCATAGTTGGCAAAAACACCTCAGAAACAGACAAGCAAAATTTAAGCCACCTCAGCGCCACCACAGCTGACCGTAACAAGAGGCAACGTTGGCATTGAAGGCGTAGGTGAGCAGCGCGTTGGCATTTCCCACGCTGCGTTGCTCACGCTGCAGACGGCAGCCCAGCTCCACCGCGCGCATAGGCTGGTAGCTGGCGGCCACCGACAATGTGTGGGTGGCGTCTGAGGCCTGCTGCGCCTCGGTGAGCACCAGAAAGGTGCTGTCGATCTGCCGCTGCACCCGGCGCGCCTGCACTTGCACATTCACCTTGGAGGTGGCCAGCCAGTTGCCCGTCACTTCAAAGGTGGTGCGCAGCTTCGCATCGGCCAGCACGCTGCCTTGGTCGCTGGCGCCGGCGTCACTGTCACGCACCACGCGGGTCGTCAAACCCAGCTTGCCGGTGGGCTGCCAAGCCCATTTCACCGAACCCGCCCAATAGGTGGTGCTGCGGGCGATTTGCAAGCTGTGGCGTTCCCGGCTGACCGCCGCAGAGGCGTCAACCGTGCTGGCACCACTGGGCCGCCAGAAAACGACCGTACGGAGTTCGTTGCGGGTGAACTCGTCTCCGGTCGAAAGGCGCGGGTACTCACCCTCAGCGTAGGCCACTGCGCCGCGAATACTGAAATCAGACTGCGGCTGCCAGCGCACGCCCATGTCGGCCTTGCGCCAGTTGAGGTCACGATTCGCAAAACGCTCGGCTGAGAAGTTCCGCCGATAGTTTTCGAAGCCGGCATCAAAGGTGAAAGCCGTGACGACACCAACACGAGCGCGAGCGAAAACGCGGTCAACACGCTGCTCCGTCTTTTCAGTGACGGGCGTCACCGTACGCAGGTCGTACAAGAACAACTCACTGGAGGCCTCCGCCCCGACCTCACCACTCCACAGCCCTGCCGCCGTCCAGTCCAGACCCACATCGGCCTGATAACTGTTGTTGTTCAGGTAGTCGAGTTTGCTGTAACGGTTCACGTCATAGGACGCGCTCGCATGCATGCGGTGGCGGCCCAGCGGCTGGTCCAGCATCAAGCGCAGGCCGGATGCAGAGACGGTGTCGCTTTGCGCTGCAGCGTCAATCGCGCGCAGCACGTTGGAGTCACGCACGAACTGCTGCGACACGGCCACGCCGTAGGGGCTGGTTTCAGCGCGGGCGGCACCAGCCAGGGCCAGCGGGGCCAGCAAGGCGGCCAGAAGACGGGGTTTGAATTGCACGGGTAAAACCTTTAAGGCAGGCCGGCGGCGCTCAATAAGCGCTGCGGTCAAAGAACATCAGCTTGGCGGTGCGGGCGATGATGAGCAAGTCGAGGCCCAGCGACCAGTTGCGCAGGTATTCGAGGTCGTACTCCACCCGGCGCGCCATCTTGTCGAGCGTGTCGGTTTCACCGCGCAGGCCATTCACCTGAGCCCAGCCGGTGATGCCTGGCTTCACCTTGTGGCGGGCCATGTAGGCCTTCACGATCTTGCGGTATTGCTCGTTGTGGGCCACGGCGTGCGGGCGCGGGCCCACGATGCTCATGCGGCCCTGCAACACGTTCACGAACTGCGGCAACTCGTCGAGCGAGGTGCGGCGAATGAACGCGCCAAACGGCGTGATGCGGCTGTCACCCCGGGTGGCCTGCTTCACTTCGCTGCCGTTGTCTTGGGTGGTCATCGAGCGGAACTTGTAGACGTCGATGATTTCGCCGTCCAGGCCCGTGCGGCGCTGGCGGAAAATCACCGGGCCGGGTGAGCTCATCTTCACGCCAATGGCCAAACCCACCAGTATGGGGGAAATGCCGATCAGGATGAGCGACGACAACACGATGTCGCTGGCCCGCTTCACCAAACCGTT
Organism: Ideonella margarita; assembly: GCF_038066635.1. Classification (NCBI taxonomy): domain Bacteria; kingdom Pseudomonadati; phylum Pseudomonadota; class Betaproteobacteria; order Burkholderiales; family Sphaerotilaceae; genus Ideonella; species Ideonella margarita. The sequence continues at coordinate 65,852 of NZ_JBBUTI010000003.1, forward strand.
CACACCGGTGAACGGCGTGACGATCAAGCCCACCACCGGCACGCCGCCCATGTCTTCCAGGCGGCCTTGAATGATGTTCACACCGAACACATCGGGCACAAAGTGCAGCGAAGCCGTGGTGTTCTGCAGCGCGGCCATCAAATTCAGGATGCGAGGCTGCGACGTGAGCGGCAGCGTGATGAACACGTCTTTCACGCCGTGCTCGTCAATGTAGCCCGCCAGCAAATCCAGCTTGCCCAACAGTTGGTGGCCCTCTGGCACCGAGATGCGGTCGTCGGCGCGGTCGTCAAAAAAGCCCAGGCACTGATGGCCCAGCTGACGACGAGCCACCAGCATCTTGGCCACACGCTCACCCATGGCGTTGGCGCCCACCACCACGGCGGGCCTCCGCGCTGAAGGCAGGCTGGCATGGTGGTGCATCCAGGCGGTGCCGCCGGCGGTCAGTAGCCACAACACCATTGGTGTGCCTACACCCCAGGCCAGCAACATGTGTTTGTTGAATCCGCCCAGTGCACCGGTGGCGTAACCCAGCATAGCCAGCACAAACAGCACGCTGACCCATGACAAGGCAATGTCGATGAACACACCCACGCCGGTCTTGCCGAAGCGATTGACCCCCGGGAACATCAACACCACCAGCAAGGCCAGCAGCGCCATCGAAGGGCCTTCAAACGCCTGTCCAAACGCCGAGTGGCACACGCCCAGCATGATGCCGGCGACCGCCGGCTCCATCAGGGCAGACACCCCCGCCGCCACCGTGGGTGGGGCACTCAAAAACTGCTTGCGTGCACTGCGTTCTTCAAACATGGATGCGGGTCGGTTCAGGCCGTGCGGCCGTAGGTATCTTCAAATCGAACAATGTCGTCTTCGCCCAGGTAGCTGCCCGATTGAACTTCAACAATTTCCAGGTCGAGCTTGCCGGGGTTGGCCAAGCGGTGCACCTCACCCAGCGGAATGTAGGTGCTCTGGTTCTCGGTCAGCAGGATCTTGCGTTCGCCCACCGTCACTTCGGCTGTGCCACTCACCACAATCCAGTGCTCGGCGCGGTGGTGGTGCATCTGCAGGCTCAGGCTGGCGCCCGGCTTGACCATGATGCGCTTCACCTGAAAGCGCGGGCCCATGTCGATGCTGTCGTACCAACCCCAGGGGCGGTGCACCTTGCGGTGCACCAGTTGCTCGCCGCGGCTAGCGCCACCCAGACGGTTGACGATCTTCTTCACATCCTGGCTGCGGCTGCGGTCGGCCACCAGCACGGCGTCAGCGGTTTCCACCACCACCACATTGCTCAGGCCCACCGTGGCCACCAAGCGGCCGCTTGAGTGCACATAGGTGTTGGTGCTGTCTTCCAGCAGCGCGTCGCCAACCGCCACGTTGCCATTGGCGTCTTTGGGGGCTACTTGCCACACGGCGTCCCAGGCGCCCAGGTCGTTCCAGCCTGCGTCCAGCGGCACCATGCGGATGTCGAAGGCACTGCCGGGGCAGTGCTCCATCACGGCGTAGTCCACCGACTCAGAAGGTACTTGCTCAAACTCGGCCTTGCCGGGGCGCACAAAACGGCCATCACTGCTGCGCGCGGCCCAGGCTGCCTGCGTGGCGGCGAGGATGTCTGGACGGAACTGGCCCAAGGCCTTCAGCCAAACCGAAGCCTTCACCACGAACATGCCCGAGTTCCAGCTGTAGCCGCCTTCCGCCAGGTAGCGCTGCGCAGTGGCCAGGTCAGGCTTCTCAACGAACTGCGCCACGGTACGGGCGCCATCGGCACTGGCTTCACTGCGGATGTAGCCATAACCCGTCTCCGGCGCATTCGGCGTGATGCCCAGAATGGCAATGGCGCCACCAGCCGCCACACGCACCGCCTGTTGCAAAGCCGCCGTGAACGCCGCGGCGTCGCCCATGGTTTGATCCGCCGGGCTGACCACCAAAACGGGGTCAGAGTCATTTTCCTGAGCTTGCAAGGCGCCCAGCGTCAGCGCCGGTGCGGTGTTGCGCGAAGCGGGCTCCAGCAGCACGGCTGCCGGCTCGACCTTGATTTCACGCAACTGCTCAAGCGCAAGAAAGCGATGTTCGGCGTTGCCCAGCACCACCGGCGCAGCGACCGTGATGTCTGCCGCCCCCAAACCCATCAGGCGCGCGGTGGCCTGTTGAAACAAGCTGTCATCGCCAGACAGCACCAGGAACTGCTTGGGGTAGCCGGCCCGCGACAACGGCCACAGGCGGGTACCACTGCCGCCGGCCATGATCAGTGGCAGCACTTGAACTTGAGCACTCATGCTATTCGTACCTGGAAAGTGTTCTGAAATGTGTATTGCGATCGATTGTCACTGACCAGCGTGACGCCCGACGTATATCGAGCGGTTACAGCCCCGATACAGCTCTCATGGCGCTGCACCGGCACCACACCGGGTGGCAGCCAGCTCGCGGGCTGCCTCAGGCACCGGGCCATACCAAGCCAATTGAGGGTTGGGCGGCATCACCACCAGGGGCGCCACCACATCACCCAAACGCACCGGACCCAGCGCATGCTGAAGGGCCTGGAACCACAGCGCGTCGGCCTGCTGGCTCTGGGTGTTGAAGCGGTTCAGCGGCGCGGGCAGGCTGGTGCGGCGCCACAGCATGGCCGCACAGTTGCCGGGCTGCAAAGGCCGCTCGGGCCTGAATTGCAGGTGCAAGCCCGGCCCCACACGCAGCGCGCGCGGCCGAACTGCCACCCAATCAGGGTTCGCCTGCAGCGCAGCGCACTGCACGGCCAGCAAATCCGGGTGCCACCACTGGCCAGGTGCGGCCAGCGCCAGCAGCGGTGCCTGGGCCTGCTGCACGACGTGATTGCGGGCATGGCCGGGGCCTTGCCACAACGGAACTGCCACCGTGCGCACCCGCGCATCGGAAGCGGCGACCTGCGCCGTCAACGGCCAAGCAGCAGGCCAATCGTCGGCGTGCGCCAGCAATACCTCCAGGGCCACACCCTGCTGCGCCAAGACCGCCTGCAGCGTGGCAGCCACGGCGGCATCTTCGCCTTCGACGTTCAACAATACGCTGACGACCGGCTCAGCCCCTGCCTGTGGAGCGGCCTGGAGCTCATCAGCAACCACGGCAAGCGCACCAGCTTGATGCCAAGGGGCGTCAAGCGCAGACAGTCGCCAAGGCCGCGCGCCCACCGACTGCAGCAAGGGGTTGAATGCCGCAGCCGCAGCTGCGTATTGACTATCGGCTTGCAGCAAACCCGCCAGCGTACTCACCAGATCGACGTTCAAAGGCCGCAGGGCGACACGCCTGTGCGCCTCATCCAGCAAGCCAGGCAAACCAGCGCTACCTTCCGCGACGTTCACAGCGGCCAAGGCCAGCACATGGTCTTGCACCGCGGCTGGCGCGGCCCAGCGCCACGCGTCAGCCGGCCCAGCTTGCTCGCCCCAAGCCACCAGAAAGCCGGGGGCTTTCAGGCCATGCAGGCAGATGTCGGCCATGCGGGTGCTCAAGGCTTCGCGGGGTTCGCCTTCAAGCTCGGCCTGTCGCAACACCGCCAAGGCGGCGTCCAACTGGCCCAGCCTGATCAGGGCGCCGTAGCGCACCACCAGCACCTGCCAGCGCACATCAGCCACGGGCCACAACTGGCGCGCGGCCTCAATGTTCACGGCGTCAAGGGCTTGCAGGGCCACATCAGGCCAGCCTTGCTGCAGCAGCAAGCGCGCCACCATCAAGCCCTGCATCGGGTGGAGGTTGGCAGCCAAGGGCAGCGTTTGGCCGCGGGCGGCACAAAGCGCCAGCTCCAGCAAAGGCACCCAGGCCACTGCCGTGGTGTTATCAGCTTGTTGCTGCAACGTGTGCAGGGCCATCTCCAGCGCTTCGCCCCAGCCCTCGCCCACCAGCAGCACCAAGGCCTCCACCAAAGCGGCGGCTGGCTGCTTGCCGCCGCCTGGCGCGCTGACCAGTTCGGTGTGCAGCAAGGCATGCACCACATGCGCTGCGAGGAAGGGAACATCTGCCTGACCGAGCGTGGCCCGCATCGCCGTCATCAAGGTGGCGCGGCCGGAAGGCAAGTTCTCTGGCTGGGCCAGGCATTCACGGGCCTGCGCGAATTCGAGCTTGTCGAGGTGAACCGACGCCTCTGCCAAGGCCCACTGCGGCGCTTCGGGCTCGGCCTGCCGAAGGCGCTGCACCACCGTCTGGGCCAAGGCGTGATCGCCAAATCGACGCGCTGCGCGCAGCACACCTTTGGCCACACGCAACGGCGCCTTGGGTTGGGCCAGCAGCGCCTGGGCTACGGCAAACGCCTGCGGGTGCTGCCCCAGTTGCGTGTGGCAAGCCAACACACCCAGCGACGCTTCAGGTTCGAACCGCTCACGCGTCTGGAGCACCTGCCATGCCGACAGCGCCAACACGGGCTGCTGCAGCTTGGTGGCCGAACGCGCCACCCACTCCTGCATGGGCCACCGGTTGGCATCGTGAGCCAGCACCCGCTGTGCGGCCTGCAAGCTGCCTTGCGCATCACCCAGGTGCCACAAGCACTTGGCCTTCAGTGCCCACATGGGGATGCGGCCGGGCTCAGCCTCCAGCACCCGATTGATGGACTCCATGGCCTCGGCCCATCGGCCCAGTGCTGTGAGCGCACGTGCCAGCCCGACCTGAGACACCAGGCGGTCCGGCGCCGCCTCCAAGCTGGCGCGCCAGCGCTGCTCGGCTTGCGCCCAGTCTTCAAGGCCTTCGGCCACCCGCGCGGCTTCGTCCCACAGGCGAGCCGGCACACGGTACTCGCCATCGCGTGCAGCCCAAGCGGCTTCTGCGGCTTCAAATTGCTGCAAGGCCACCAAGTGGTCGAGGCGATCGAGCAGGGCCTGAGCGTTACTGTGCATGTGCAATTTCCATGGATGGGAAATTTTCACATGCGGACCAACTTGCGAGAGCCCCCTGAACGAATGAGAAATTCGACGCCCGCTCGAGAACAATTCGAGCAAGGCAGGTCATGTGAACCGTGTCACAACACCCTGGATCAGGCAACTACCTCCGCCAGCATCCGCAACACCCCCGGCTGCCAGTGCGGCAACTGCAGGCCAAACGCCTGTTCCAACTTGCTGGTGCTCAAGCGTGAGTTCAACGGCCGCTGCGCCGGCGTGGGGTAGGCGCTGGTCGGAATCGCCTTGACGGCGTCCGCCGCCACTTTCAGCGGCACGCCCTTGGCGCGCGCCCACTCAATCACCAGGCTGGCGTACCCATGCCAGCTGGTTTCGCCACCCGCCACTAGGTGGTAGGTACCAGTTTGAGGTGCACGCACTGCGTGGGCGGTGACGTCGGCGATCAGGTCAGCGCCGGTGGGGGCGCCTATCTGGTCGGCAATCACGTTCAGCGCGTCGCGCTCAGCCGCCAGGCGCAGCATCGTCTTGGCGAAGTTGCCACCACGCGCGCCGTACACCCAGCTGGTACGGAAGATCATGTGCCGGCAGCCAGATGCGCGAATCAGCTCTTCGCCTTCCAGCTTGGTGCGGCCGTACACGCTCAAGGGTTTGGTGGCCGCGTCTTCGGTACGTGGTTCAGTGCCTGAGCCATCAAACACATAGTCGGTGCTGTAGTGCACCAGCAAGGCGCCCAGGCGGGCGGCCTCATCGGCCAGCACGCCCGGTGCAGTGGCGTTCAGGGTGCGGGCCAAATCGGGCTCTGATTCAGCCCTGTCGACCGCCGTGTGCGCCGCGGCATTCACGATGACGTTGGGTGCCAGCTTGCGCACCAGCGCGGCCAACGCTTCTGTCTGCGCCAGATCACCACCCTGCTGCCGGTCAAGCGCGTGCAACTCGCCCAGCGGGGCCAGGGCGCGTTGCAGCTCCCAGCCCACTTGCCCGTTCAGGCCCAACAGCAAGATCTTCATGGTGCTTCAGCGGGCCTGGTAGTTGGTGCTCAGCCAGTCCTTGTAGGCGCCGCTTTGCACTTCGGCCACCCAGGCTTCGTTCGCGAGGTACCACTCCACGGTCTTGCGGATGCCAGTTTGGAAGGTTTCGGCCGGGCGCCAGCCCAGTTCCTGCTCAATCTTGCGGGCATCGATGGCGTAGCGGCGGTCATGGCCGGGCCGGTCGGTGACGTAGGTGATCAGGCGGCTGTAGGGGCCGGCCGCGTCAGGGCGCAGCTCATCGAGCAGGCTGCAGACGATCTTCACGATGTCGATGTTGGCCTGCTCGTTCCAGCCGCCGATGTTGTAGGTTTCACCCAGGCGGCCACCGGCCAGCACGGCACGAATGCCGCTGCAGTGGTCCTTCACGTACAGCCAATCGCGGATCTGCTGGCCGTCGCCATACACGGGCAGCGGCTTGCCGGCCAGCGCGTTCACGATCATCAGCGGGATCAGCTTCTCGGGGAAGTGATAAGGGCCGTAGTTGTTGCTGCAGTTGGTGGTGACCACCGGCAGGCCGTAGGTGTGGTGCCAGGCGCGCACCAGGTGGTCACTGGCTGCCTTGCTGGCCGAGTAAGGGCTGTTCGGCTCGTACGGATTGGTTTCGGCGAAGGGCGGGTCGGTGGGCTTGAGGGAGCCGTACACCTCGTCGGTTGAGACATGGTGGAAGCGGAACCCAGCCTTGGCTTCGCCTTCCAGGCCTTGCCAATACGCACGGGCGGCTTCGAGCAAGGTGAAGGTGCCGTCGACGTTCGTCTTCATGAACGCGCCGGGGCCATGGATGGAGCGGTCAACGTGGCTTTCAGCAGCGAAGTGCACGATGGCGCGCGGCCGGTGCGTGGCCAGCAACTGGTCGATCAGCTCGCGGTTGCAGATGTCGCCATGCACAAAGGTGTGGCGGGCATCGCCCTGCAGCGAAGCCAGGTTGGCCAGGTTGCCGGCGTAGGTGAGTGCGTCGAGGTTCAGCACGGGCTCATCGCTCTGGGCCAGCCAGTCGAGCACGAAGTTGCTGCCGATGAAGCCGGCGCCGCCGGTAACGAGAATCATGAATGCTCCAGAAATCGAGAGGTCAGTGGGCTGTGCGTGTAATCAAAGATCACGCAGCAAGCCTGCGGCAGCGTCTTTGCCAGACAACTGCGGGGCCATGCCCACATCGGGCCAGGCAATGGCCAGGTCGGGGTCGTTCCAGGCCACCGCGCCTTCGGCCTGGGGCGCGTAGTAATCGGTGGTCTTGTAGAGGAAGTCAGCGGTGTCGGTCAGCACCAGAAAGCCGTGTGCCAGGCCGGGCGGTATCCACAACTGGCGGTGATTCTCGCCACTCAACTCCGTGCCCACCCACTGCCCGAAGGTCGGGCTGCCTTTGCGAATGTCGACAGCCACGTCAAACACAGCACCGGCGGTGACGCGCACCAGCTTGCCCTGGGCATGCGGCGCATTCTGGAAATGCAGGCCACGCAACACGCCCTTGGCCGAGCGGGAGTGGTTGTCTTGCACGAAGCGCACGGGGCTGCCCACGGCTTCGTCGAAGCGCTTCTGATTGAAACTCTCCATCAGGAATCCGCGCGTGTCGCCAAACACCTTGGGCTCCAGAATCAGCACGCCTTCGATGGCGGTTTTGACCACGTTCATCAGAACACCTGGTCTTTCAAGATTTGTTGCAGGTATTTGCCGTAGCCACTCTTCGCCAGCGGTTCTGCCAATGCAGAGAGTTGGTCGCCGGTGATCCAGCCCTGGCGCCAGCAGATTTCCTCCGGGCAGCAGGCCTTGAGGCCCTGACGCTTTTCCAGGGTCTGCACAAAGCCGCTGGCTTCCAGCAGGCTGTCGTGGGTGCCAGTGTCCAGCCATGCATCGCCACGGCCGAAGATCTGCACGTCCAGCTCGCCTGCTTCCAGGTACACACGGTTAAGATCAGTGATTTCAAGCTCGCCGCGCGCGCTGGGCTTCAGCGCCTTGGCCCGCTCCACCACCTTGTCGTCGTAGAAATAAAGGCCGGTGACGGCGTAACGACTCTTCGGCTTGGCCGGCTTTTCTTCCAGGCTGATGGCGTGGCCGTCTGCATTGAACTCAACCACGCCGTAGCGCTCGGGGTCGGTCACCGGGTAGGCGAACACGGTTGCGCCTTCGGGCTTGGACGAGGCCTGCAGCAGGCGGCGGCCCAGGTCATGGCCGTAGAAGATGTTGTCACCCAGCACCAGCGCGCTCGGCGCACCGGCCAGGAATGCTTCGCCAATGATGAAGGCCTGCGCCAGGCCGTCCGGGCTGGGCTGCACCGCATATTGCAGCGAGATGCCCCAGCGTGAACCATCGCCCAGCAGCTGCTCGAAACGCGGCGTGTCTTGCGGCGTACTGATGATGAGAATGTCTTTGATGCCCGCCAGCAGCAGCGCTGAGAGCGGGTAATAAATCATTGGCTTGTCGTACACCGGGATCAGCTGCTTGCTGATGGCCAGCGTGGCCGGGTGCAAGCGCGTACCCGACCCTCCAGCCAGGATGATGCCTTTGCGAGGCTGATGGCTCATGAAGTTCCCTTTCGCGCAGCGAGTGCGCATGGGGTTCATTATCGGCAAATGCAGACACAAAAAAGGGGCGCACACGGCGCCCCTTGGGGGTGGACAAAGCAAGCCGGCACGCGGCGCTTATCGAACACAGGCTCGATGCTGGCCCTGCACTCAGGCCATCTGCGCCGCCTTGCGCCGACGCGACATGGCCACCAGCCCAACCAGGCCAGCCATGAACATGGCCCAGGTTTCTGGCTCAGGCACCGGCGCGGTGGTGACGGCATAAGAGAACGCCGCCGAAGAGCCCACCGGGCCGAGCGACACCACGTCATGCGTGTACAGCGACATCGACAACTGCAGGTTGTTGGAGCCGTAAGCGTTGAACGCCCCCAGGTTCAACGAATGCCCGTTGAAGTAGCTGCTGGCATCGGCCAAGGAGGTGAACGACTGATTCAGGACCTGGCCATAGTTGCTGTAGATGGTGATGGACATCGAATCGAAGTTGCTGCCCTGCACCGCGTCGAAGCCCGACAAACCCAGCCACAGATTGCCAGGCGTGCTTGGAGAAGCAAAGCTCCACGACGTACTGGCCGTGAAACTGCCGCCGCTGTTGCCCACCACGCCCATGGCGCCGCTGAGCATTCCGCTGGACGACAGGTTGGCCACGCTGCCAGTGCGCCCGGCCAGATCAGCCGCCGTGCCGTAACCATTCACGCCCGCTGAGCCACCCGCAACCACCACCGCTGCGCCCGTGCTGTTGGTCTGCGCATTGGCGCTGTTGTAAAGATCAAGGCCATCGCCAGAGCCAATGCGCGCGGACGCATTGGCGGAGTTCTGAGCACCCCCCTCACTGCTGGCCACAGCCTCACCTTGCTGCGCCGCCGTTACCAAGGCATGGCTGTTGACGCTCGCCTGGGTGGAGCCCGCGGCGTTGGAGGTGGCCTTGGCAACGATGCCGTTGGCTGAAGAGCCTGCCTGCACGGACAGCGCCTGCAAACTCGACACCGTGGTGTTGGCCGTAGCCGAGCCGCGAACGCCCGCCCGGCCATCTGCGGAGTAGACATACCCCGCGCTGCCGCCTTGCGCACTGGTGTAGCCCGACACCGAAGATGCCTGGCTGTCGTTGATCGACAGGACACTTGTCGCGTTGCCGCCATGGCCAGCCACACCGCTACCGTACACATGGCCGCCGTTGCCACCGACCGCGGTTTGATAGAGCGACAAGTCGCCCGCCGTGCGGCCAGACACCGTGTTCACCAGATTGACCGCCGCACCGGCACCGCCGTTGTAGGCACCCAAGCCGATGCCGCCGTCGCCACCAACGGCCCGCGCGCTGACGGACACGCTGCCCGTGTCGGACACCGCTCGTCCACCCGCCCAAGCAGTACCGCCAGCAGCTGCCACCGCAGTTTCACCCGTGTTGCCAGATCCACCGCCCTGGCCACCCGTGGCGGAAGAGTCAACACTGACGCTGGAGCTCCCTGTGGTCTGCCCGGTGAACATGCTGCGTGCAGAACCCGCAGCACCACCGGCCATGGCCGACAAGCCGCCGGCATACCAGGCCGTGCCGCTGCCCTGGCCAGCCCGCGCCGTACTGTTGCCCGAGATAGCCCCGTTCGCCGACACGGTGGTGGCGGTATAGGCACTGCCGCCCACCCCGGCCACCGTGGTGGGCAGGGCCTCGGCGTCGACCTGGCCAGCGTTGCCACCCGACGCGTAGATCGACATATTGCTGTGGGTCGCTGTCAGATCCGCAAAGCTGAGGTTGTTCGTGACACTTCCCCCGTTGCCGGCGTTCGGCCCATTGCTGGTCAAGGCGCCGCCGGCACCGGCCTGCAAATTCAACAACTGATAGCTCCAACCACCGCTGCTGCGCAGCACATCGGTGGTGATGATGCTGCCGCCATCGCCTGCGACCGCCCCCTTGTAGCTATCGCCGCCCGACCCCGCAATCAGGCTGACGACCGCGCTGGTTTCGCCACCAGACAAGCTGGTGACGCTGCTCAACACCTCGTTGAAGCTAAGCGACCCACCGGTACCAGCCCAACCGGCCAATTCGGTGCCCGAGCCCCCGTTACCAGCTTGAATGTTGATACTGCCATTGGCATTGCCAGTGGCTGATACCAACGACATCACGGCGCGGGCTGCGCCCCCTGCACCGCCGAAGTTGCCACCGCCCCCCGTGCCGCCGGTAGCGGAGACAGTGCCACCAACCGAACCGACGGATGACACCTGCAACAGCGAGGTGGCCGAGCCACCGGCGCCACCGGAAGCGCCCTCGGAGTAGGCCGAGCCGCCGAGCCCGCCATTCGCGGCAGATGAGTACCAGATTTGCTCAGTGCTGGTGGCGGTGATGCTGAACACCGACTGCGCCTGCCCACCCTTGCCAGCCACCAGCCCGTAGTAGGAATCCCCACCCAAACCACCTGACGCGCTTTGGGTGATCGACTGCCCGAGGCCCATCGACGAGGTGGTGGACGCGCTGTTGACAACGGAGACATCGCCACCCGCACCGCCACTGGCGCCGGCGTAACCAGCGCCGCCAGCCCCACCGGTCCCGGAGGTCTCGATGTTCAGAAATTGAGTTGCTCTGGATACGGTGACCTGCAACTGCGCCTGGCCGCCCTGCCCTGCCACGAAGCCTGCTCCGTAGGCAGAACCACCGTCGCCACCCACGGCTCTCACGGTTGCAGTAACGTTGCCCGCGTCGGAGCCAATGTCGACCACCGCAGAAGCGTTGCCACCCTTGGCTCCATCAGTCGCGTACGACGAACCACCGCTGCCGCCTCTGGCCGAGACGTTGAGTTGCACTTCGCCGTTCGCAGACGCCTTGATATTGGCATCGGCATTGCCACCGGCCGACCCTTGCGCAGCATTGCCGCCATTGCCGCCCACCACATTCACGACATACGACAAGTACGCTGCCATTGAGTCGGTCACGGTTGACCAGACGCTGGCCCAGCCTGCTGCACCCGCCAGCGTTCCTTGACCGCCACCCGAGCCGGCCACCGCGTCCAGCCTGACGTCGTTCCAACTGCCCGAAACCGTCAGGGGATCAGTCAGGGTGACGCTCCCGCCGGCCCCGCCGAAGTCACCACCGCCACCATTGCCACCAGTCACTGACAGCCGTGAGAAAGTGGTGCCGCCCAGCGACAAGTTCGACAGGAAACTTCCGGCGCGGTTCACGCCAGCGCCCTGGCCGCCCACGCTCAATGCGCCCGAGCCGCTGCCGCCATGGCCGCCGGTGATGTTGACGTTGGCAAAGCCCCCATAAATCTTCAGCGAGCCGTCGGCTGCGCCGCCATCGCCGCCATTGCCTGTGGCGCCGTAATAGCCCCAAAGCGTACCGCCATGGCCGCCGCCGGCCGATACAGTGGCACTGACGTTGCTGGTGGGCTCACCTGCCACGCTGCTGAAGCTTGCGTAGGCTGCGCCGCCAACCATGTCTGCTGAAATCGCGCTGTTGCCGCCATCGCCACCCAGTGCCTCTACTGTCACTTGGGCGCTCTGCGCGACGATGGGTGTCGACAAGTTAAGGACGGAGGACGCATCGCCACCGCGAGAGGCACCGCCGACCAGGTAGTACCAATTCCACGAAGCATTGCTGCTGTTGCCGCCAATGGCCGACTGCCTCAGCCACAAGTTGCCATCCGCTGCTGAGCCGCCAACCGCGTTCACCAGCGAGACCGATCCGCCTCGTCCGCCAGCAGCTTGCGAAAAACTATCACCGCCCGCGCCACCCGTGGCAACCACGGCCACTTGCACATCACCGGAAGCCGCCGACGCATAAGCAACCAGCCCATCTACCGTGACATAACCGCCCCCGCCCGCCTGCGAGTTGCTGTAGCGTGCACTGCCGCCAGCGCCACCCGTGAGTTGCAAAACAGCGGATGCCCCGCCGCCTGCCGAGGTGGCTGTAACGCCCTGCCCTTCACTGAGCACCAGGTTGCCGCCGTAGCCGCCACGGGTGCCGTCGACATAGGCAGTGCCATTGCCACCCTGCCCACCCGTCAAGTTCAATCGGGCTGCCACGCCCCCCGTGCCCGTGTTGACCAGCGTCATGCGCCCAGTGGCGGCGCCACCCATCCCAGCGATCATTCCCGGACCAGCGCCGCCACCGGAACCACCGGTCGCGGACAACTCACCAGAGACCTGCTGTGCGGTGTCGCCCGTGGCCGAGCCCTCAGCCACGGCCTCCCCACCGGAGGCGCCAGTCGGAATTGCCACGATGGACAGCGTTGCAGGGCCACCCTCGCCGCCTCCAGAGCTCAGGAGGTTCGTATTGCCACCTGCGCCACCGAACGCGTTGCCGGTGATGCGCACGAACTTGTCACCGCTCAAACCCGTGGCTGCAATCGACAAGAACGAATCGCCCCCGTTGCCGCCCATTCCCACATCAGCGTTGCCGCCATTGCCGCCGGTGGCCGTGCCGCTCGCCGTGAGGTTGCCGAGCGCCGAGACCACCTGGCTGGATGACGCGAAAGCACCCTGACCGCCCAAACCATCTTGCGTGTTACCGCCCGAGCCCCCTGTGGCCTCAATCAAGGTGTTGTAGAACAGATTGGTGCTGTTCGACATGAGGTGCGAAATGACAGCCATATCACCGTCGCCGGCGTCGCCGCTGGTGACTGAAAAGCCGTCGTCAGCCGTGTAGGCGATGTGCTCCAGCCGAGTGCCCTTGAGCACCACGGCCGCGAACGAGGGCGATGACACCAACGCGGTCAGCCGCGCCTGGAAGGCGGCATAGCCCTGGGGTTCAGCGGCGATGGCTTGGCCCGGCGTTGCGTAGGCTTGTGCAATGGCCAAGGCCAATGCCAGCGGCACCGCACGGCGGCGGTCATGCTTGCGACTCATTCCTGCTCCCTCGTTTTGTAACGAAAACTTGTAACAGGACGGTAGTTGACGCTGCTGCAGCAAGCATCCCCCTGACGGTTGAGCGCACCACATCAACCCCCTAGTTCTGGGTGGGGAAGCCGTGAGCCAGCCTGCGGGCCATTCTTGGTGCCCAAAGCCACCAAACCTCCACCCATCGCCCGATGGGCAGCCCCCACACAACTTGTTACTGTTCGCACATACCAATTTCACGAGTTGAGGAGTGACTGTGCTGACACGCAAAACCTTGATCGCCGCCCTGCTGTTGGCGGCTTCCGTGGCCCATGCCGAGACCGTTGGCTCGGGCCTGACGTTGACCACCAACGGCACTTCGGTGGTGTATGGCGGCAACACCGTCTCCACCGCGACCAACGAAAACACCAACACCGCCCTGAACAAGGCCGTTGTTGACTACGCCGGCGGCACGAGCCTGCGCGTGGAAGACACCGCCACCCGCGTTCGGGTTTACGAAGACACCTCGGTGTGGCGCAATACCGAGTACAGCGACTCGGCCAGCGCGACCAGCTACTTCAACAACAGCGGCTTCAGCACGGGCACCGTCGCTGTTTCGTACTCGGGCACGCTGAGCTTCAGCGCCGGCAGCAGCCCGGTCAGCGCCTACAGCCAGCTGGTTTCGTTGTCTCTGGTGGGCACGTACCTGCCGGGTTTCTCGCCGGTTCCGGGCACCCAGGTGGTGCCGGGCCTGCCGTCGCTTTACGTGAGCATGAACGGCGGCAACTACCAGCAGCTGAACGTGTCCAATGAAACGTATTCGGACAGCACGCTGTTTGTCACCCGCTCGAGCCTTTTTGTGCCGCTGGAAACCGGTTCGGCGAGCTTCCAGTTGCTGGCCGTTGGCGGCGCCGGCCTGAAGCTCGATTCGATCGGCCTGACGACTTCGCTGTTTGAAACGAGCGGCACTTCCGTGGTGACCAGCTCGCGCCTGATCAGCGAATCCATCAAGGCTCCGGTGCCCGAACCCGAGACTTACGCCATGTTCCTGGCGGGCCTGGCAGCACTCGGCGTGCTGCGCCGCCGCAAGTTGAGCTGAGTTCGGCTGCAAACGACTGGCAAGCTGTGGCGATTCGCCCAGCTCGCCCAGCCCGCGCCCCGCCACACCAGCGGGGCGTTTTTGTTTCTGGCGGCCCCCAACATGGCACCTAAATTGCTGCCGGTTTGCCACAAACTGTCACACCCGGCATCCGATAATCGAACCCGCTGAACACAACGCTCACCACCCAGGGAACCCATGAAGATCGCAGTTGCAGGTACCGGCTACGTTGGCCTTTCGAACGCCGTGCTGTTGGCGCAGCACCATGAGGTGGTGGCCCTGGACATTGACGCCGCCAAGGTGGCGATGCTGAACCAGAAGCAGAGCCCGATTGCAGACAACGAGATTGAGCATTACCTGGCTACCGCCAAGCTGAACCTGACGTTCACGCTGGACAAGCAACAAGCCTATGCCGGTGCCACCTACGTGGTGATTGCCACGCCCACCGACTACGACCCCGTTACCAACTACTTCAACACCAAATCAGTTGAAGCCGTGGTGCGCGACGTGATGGCCGTGAACCCCGATGCAGTGATGGTCATCAAATCGACCATCCCGGTCGGCTACACAGAAAAGCTGCGGCAGGAGCTGGGCTGTACCAACCTGATCTTCTCGCCAGAGTTTCTGCGTGAGGGCAAGGCGCTGTATGACAACCTGCACCCCTCACGCATCGTGGTGGGCGAGAAGAGCGAGCGTGCCCAGGTATTTGCGAATCTGCTGGCTGAAGGCGCCATCAAGCAGAACGTGCCCACGCTGCTGACAGACAGCAGCGAAGCCGAAGCCATCAAGTTGTTTGCCAACACCTATCTGGCGATGCGCGTGGCTTACTTCAACGAGCTGGACACCTACGCCGCCAGCCACGGCATGGACACCCGCCAGATCATTGAAGGCGTGTGCCTGGACCCGCGCATTGGCAGCCACTACAACAACCCGAGCTTTGGCTACGGCGGCTACTGCCTCCCGAAAGACACCAAGCAACTGCTGGCCAATTACAGCCAGGTTCCGCAGAACCTGATTGAAGCCATCGTGAACGCCAACACCACCCGCAAAGACTTTGTGGCGGTGGACATCCTGGCGCGCAAGCCCAAGGTGGTGGGCATTCACCGCCTGATCATGAAGGCTGGCTCAGACAACTTCCGAGCCAGCAGCGTGCAGGGCATCATGAAACGAATCAAGGCCAAGGGCGTTGAGGTGATCGTTTATGAGCCGGCACTGCATGAAGAGACCTTCTTCGGCTCGAAGGTGACGCATGACCTGGCTTGGTTCAAGCAGAACGCCGACGTGATCGTGGCGAACCGGCAGGTGACTGAGCTGGACGACGTGAAGGCGAAGGTCTACACGCGGGATTTGTTTGGGAGTGATTGATCGCCCCGGTTACCAAACTTGCCTGGCCGGCGGTGAGTTGGTGAGTGACTCGTCAACGCACCGCCCGCAAGTTCTAGCCACACTCCACTGCCCGATACAACCAAGCTGCCGAACTCATCTGCAGCGGCGGGCTGTACTTGGTTAATCCACGCCCATGTACGCGCGCAGCCGTGCGACCAGCTTCGGATCGGCGTGGGGCGATATAGCACTCGTCGAAGCCGATGCTGATGAGTCAGCGATCAACTGATTGACTTCAGACGGCTCCCAAGCAACTGAAACACCGGGCCGGGTAGACATCCAACGGGCGGTCGCCAATTGGTGGTCATTGCGATGCTCACCGAGTGATGCTTTGCGGGGCACGATGATGATCGGCCGCTGGTGCTGAAGCGCACTGATGATCGACCCCATACCCGCGTGCGCCACGATCACTCGGGCGCGACCAAACAATTCCTCAATTTCCAGCGGGCTCATGAACGGCTGCGCACGAATGTGGGAAAGCTTCAGTTTGCTGGGGCCGATTTGGGCGATAACTTCCTCGCCACTCTCTTTAGCCCACGCGTCCATGTGCTCGATGAGCCGGTCAAAGGCCAACTGGGTGCCAACGGTCACGAAGATCACAGCACTGCCCCCCAATGTTCAACACCGTCTTTGTCAGTGGCCAAGTGAGGCCACTGCGTCAGGCATACGCTTGCAAAACGCTTGGCAATTCGCCCTGAGCCAGACAGCTCTTCGCTATTGGCAATGCTGTCTACCCAGATGGTCTTGGCGCCAACGAGGCGTCCGAGCGCAACTGCTGCCAACCCTGGTGCAGCACCTGTGGTGATGACAACGTCGGGCCGTTCGATCAGAAGCACCTTGGCGACCTGCAGGAACATCAAGGCCATCTTGAGTCGTTCCCAGCGGTTCGCATCAGCGACAACATGCAATCGACCTGGCACGGTCACTCGAGCGTCTTTCGATGTTGTGATGTAGCTGACTTTGCAGTCTTGCCACACAGGACACAGCCGCATCAGTTGTACCCAATGTCCACCCGTTGAGGCAACGGCCAGTACCTTCTTCATTTCGCACGCCTTTGCGTTGTGAGTTCTGTGTAAAGCGCCTCAAGCGCTGGCACCACCATCGCCTCGCTGTAATTGGCCTGCACACGCTCGCGGCCTGATGCCCCCATCGCCCTCCTCAGGGCAGCGTCTGCGGCGAGGCGGGCCATGCGGTCGGCCAGGTCGTCCACCTTTCCCGCCTCGACGAGATAGCCATCGAGCCCTTCCCGCACCAGTTCAGGAATGCCACCCACACGGGTAGAAAGCACAGGCACGCCGTAGCTCATGGCTTCAAGAATGCTGACCGGCAGGCCCTCATGGAACGAAGGCAAAACATAAACGTCTGCCTCTTCCAGCAATTTCAACTTCGCATCACCGACCACCCAGCCGAGGAACTCGACCGAGTCAGCAATACCCAGGCTGATTGCCGCCTGCTTAGCCTTTTCCAACTCGCCGGAACCACCAATGCGCAGAGTCATTGGTACGGACGACATCCGCTTTGCCTTGGCAAAGGCTTCAAGCATCGGATACACGCCCTTGCGGGTCCCAATCGCACCTAGAAACAAGAACGTAACGGGCGCCCCATCTGCGTGGGCAGGTTTGACGGCTACGTTCGGCATTGGCACGTAATTAGGCAGGATGACTACCCGCGCAGAGGGTGAAACCCCTTCGATATAGGTCTTCCAGCTTGAGGAAAGCACGACGACACACGAAACCCTACGAAGAATCGTGGCAATCAAACGGCGCAGTATTTCAGGCTGTGCATTGATGAATTTGTCGGTTTCCGATCCGTGCATGTGAAAAATCACGGGGACGCGAAACATGCAAGCCGTCACGGCAAAAACGGATTTGCGCCAAAAACTGCCACGCATTGCAGCATGTATGTGAACCAATGCCACTTGCCCGCCAAACAGCCTCTTCAACAACGTGAAGTAGCCAGAAGCTGCAGTTCGCAAACGAAGCGACAAACTGCCCTCGACGTGGGGGGCAATCCAATCAACACTCCATCGCTTAAAAATACCGCTGGCACGGTAACCTTCAACGACAGCACGCATACCGCCGTTTGCAGCAGTACAAACCATGAGAACACGCCGCATATTCACTTCCACAACAGCTTTCCGCTATCGCTCTTCCGCTTTCGGGCGAACCAAATGCTGGTCCCGAGCAAGGCCATAAAGAAGAAGTTCATTGCGGGCACCTCAAGCAAATCTCGCCCGTAGGGCACCATGATGGCAGTCATCGCAAAAATTGGTGGACCCGCCACTGCCACAGCCCGCAATTCAGAAGAAACCCTATTCCTATTGGCAATGAAGCAGTTCCACGCCCCCAAGAAGGGAAGCGCCAAGAAAGTCACCAGGCCAAACAGGCCAAAATCCCAAAGGATTTGTGTAGCAGCGGATCTATCAATAAAAAATGGGTAGCGGCGCGCGATCTCACCCACACCAAAGGATGACTTTCCGCGACTGGCACCAGGTCCGTAGCCAATCAAACCTTTCACAGGGTTTACTAACCACCCATCCGTCCACCATAGCCGAAGCGCGGCGCTACGTCCCATTTCGCCCGTTTCAAGATTTATGTAGTTGGGATCAGTACTGTAGCCAAAGGTATAGTCATACAACTCGGTCGGAGTCGGGGTGCCATGATTTCGTTTCGAGTAATGCAGCATGGCATACGACGCGATAACACCGACTGCAACGATCAGGATTGCAATCATGGCAAACGCAGATCTGACAGGTCGCTTAATAATTTGCGGCAAAAATAGGACAAAGCCGGCGGCGGGCAGTAATAGGACGATAACCTTAACCTCAGCCAATACGATGCACAGCAGCGCACAGCATGCAATCAACGCATACCAACCCCGACGCAACTGATTGTTCGCAACCAACTCGCGTGCTAAGAAAACGCTAGCCAAAGCCAAGAAAGCCAAAACCCCGCTTGCGCCGCCGCTTTCTGGATTCCCGCCAAAGGAACCAACAACCGCATCCCACGCAACACTGCCCCCGGCGCTAGCACGCTTGGCGGCGACCACGAAGTATTGATATAGGACGAAAGGCACTTCCAAAACCGGAATAAAGGCTGTTGCGCGCCAGAATCTCAATTGCCACTGCTCGTTAAGGACACCCGTGCCCAACAACACGGCGACCGGTACAAAGCCCATTAGACTTTTAATGCCGGTAGTCGCCAGCAACGGCTGCGGCTGATTCAGCAGGACGGCCAGTACGACTCCAATCGCAAGAGCCAGAAATAGCCAGTGCAGACCAGTTAGACGACTACCACGGTCAATTCGAACACCAAGAAGTTTGGCGACGATACCCAGCGCCAAGCCATACGGAAGCAGTAGCGCCTGCCCCACGCCACCGAAATACATGATCGACCCGGCAACGACGTATACCAGTGCAGCCATTGCTGCCATCAGCCAGGATGCCGGCAGGGCGATCACATATCCGCCAAGCACAGCGGCCAACGCGACCAAAATGACATAGATGCTGCCGGTAGAAACCATCAGCCCGACCAGCAAAGCCAACCCACAAGCCGCAATCGGCAAGATTAACTGACTCTTATTCCCAAACTCAAACCTCATGGTGGGGCCTCTCAGTGCGCTGCACAACGCGCGCGCTGCCGTACTTGGTCGGGCGTCAATTTGCCATCCAGCACTCTTACAACATCGGCCTCAAGCACCATGTCGTTGGCGTCAACGCCGTCGTACGCATACAGACCAAACTTCGGATACATACCGAGCGGGGTGGGATAGGCATTCGCAACATTCATACTGTCAATTACCTGCTTGCTGTCGCGCCACACCGCCAGCTCCCCCTGGCCAGGTTCGGAACTCCACACGGCACGTACCAAAACGCAGGTCCATTCACCGGGCTTTGCGGGGCCTGTCGGTACCACTTTTCTTGGAATGAGTCGGTTCTGGTCTTTTGCAATCATCAACGGGCTGCTGTTTGTACTGTGCAGAACCACATTCAAGATCCCGCCCCTGACCATCAATCCAAGCGGCGGCGGCACCGTAATCGGTCCGGGTTGCGCTGTATGCACTTGACCAATAACTACCGGCTTCTTCCATTTGAGCCAATCCGCAGTCTGGTAATAGCTAAATGCATACCAAATCGGCTTGCCGGTGTTAATGGGGGCAGTGGTGCCGCGATATTCCACTCGCCACCCATTTGCAACCTTCTCGGCTTTTGGGCTGAGCGTGAACTGAACTACCGCCCCTTGTTCCCGCGTGTTTTGTAGCTTCGCTGCTTCTTGCTCAGAGGCTTGAATCTTGTAGCCTTGCTTCAACTCAGCGTCGAGATTCTCGACCGATCGAACATTCGATTGCGCGTATCCAAGCGACGGTGAAACGCCGATCACAAGAATAGTCCAGACCTTCTGCAGGCTCAGGCGCGCCCAGATTTGGGCGTTGATCAGTCGCTTGATCGCCCTCACGCCTTCATACAGAACGACCAGTTGCCGCTCAGCGTGCTCGGGATGGCCGTGAAGTACCTCACCCATTTCAAGTTGCGCTTTTTCAGCAAGAGGCATTGCTTGGTTCACGGTTGACCTCACTTCAGCGAGACACATCGAACGGAATCAGTTGGCTCCCGGCGCGGTTTGGCAAGCAAACCGGCCAGCAGCCCCGCAGAAAACACGCCCCATGCACTGACCGCGTACAGGCCTCGCGCAAGTGATTTGCGTCGCAGACTCATCAACAAGACGGGCAACGCCAGCATGCCCAAGCCAGCCAGCGCCAGTAGCGGTGTGCCATTGACTGCAGCCAGCAGCACAAAGGTCGCTGCGGCAAAACACCACACCAGCACCGCGAAATACAAGCGGTACACATGCAACCGAGTAAGAACGAAGCTTAGATGCGGCTTCCCAAGCGATTGCCTCAGGAGCTCACCGCAGCCCCAGGCGTATCGGCTGGTCCAGCGCTTGGCGAGCAAGCGATAGCTGGTTTCGGTGTGCCCGTAGTGGCAAATGCCTGGGTGGTCAAGGCGGCGCAGTCGCCAACCAGCGCTGGCCAAGCGGGCAGCTAGCTCAAACTCTTCGTAGGCGTGCAGGTTTTGATTGGTGAAGTACCCAACCTGGGCCAATGCGCTACGCCGATAGAGCCCGCCCATGTCCAGACGGTCGACTTGCCCCGGCTCAAAGTGCGCCAAGCGGCGTTGCGCACGGTTGACGAACTCCTCGTTGTCGAGGTTCATCTCACGAACCTGTCCGCCAACACCCGCCAAGCCCGAATCTTGTTCCAGAGCAGCGATGGCGGCCTCGACGAAACCCGGCTCGAAAGTCATGTCTCCGTCAAGGATGTAGAGGTACTCACCCTGGGCAACGGCGTAGCCCAATTGCGCACCAACTCCGCAGCATCGGTCTTCGGCATGGCTGAGCTGCACGATACGCACCGGAAATTGAGCAGCGATCTCACAAGTGCGATCCGTAGACTTTGAGTCGGCCACGATCACCTCGCCGCTGCCTACAGCCGCCACAGCATCAAGCGCGGACCGTATGGCCCGCTCAATGTTGGCTTGCTCGTTGAGCGTTTTGATGATGACGCTGAGGCGCATGGGCGTAGGGCTCGACACAGGGTTCAACGCAGCGCGGCCAGCATCTGGGCGGGAATGGCAGCACGCTCACGCCAGGTAGGAATACGCTCTGCCAGCAACGAGCGTATCTCGCCTTCATGGCTCTGCAGTGATTGCAGTGAGCTGGCCAGCGTGCCGGCCGACACATCGGGCGTGTCGAGCACAACCGGCAGGTCACCAAACAAATCGCTGTTGATGCCCTTGGCCTTCACGCTGTAGGCGATCGAGATGGTCGGTACGCCCGTCGAGAACGCAGCAATGGTTGCGTGCGTGCGCGCCCCGATGAAGAAGCGCATCTTGGACACCAAGTGCTTCAGCTGCGAGGCATTCAAGTGCGAAGGCGCCAGTGCAATACGCGGGTCCGTCAGGCCAAATCGCTCAACCAGGCCCTTCATGTAGGCGTGGTCTGAGTTATAGCTGCCGCCATCCAACGGGCCCACATGCGGCAACAGCAAAACG
Organism: Ideonella margarita; assembly: GCF_038066635.1. Classification (NCBI taxonomy): domain Bacteria; kingdom Pseudomonadati; phylum Pseudomonadota; class Betaproteobacteria; order Burkholderiales; family Sphaerotilaceae; genus Ideonella; species Ideonella margarita. The sequence continues at coordinate 87,577 of NZ_JBBUTI010000003.1, forward strand.
CCGTATCCGCTTTCCACGGCGCGACGGGCAAATTCAGCCACCTCTCGGTCAAGTTGCTCGCGTGATGCATCGTCCGGTCGGAACTTGCGGATCAACGGACTGACGTTGAGGCCGAGCAAGCCTTCAGGGCCGAGCACTGGCAGCAGACCCTCCACGTCAAAGGCCTCCGGCTGCAAGGTGAAGGCTGGGTCCGTGACCTGCACGACATTGTTCAAGCCAAGGCCTGTAAGGTAGCGCATCGTTGCTGACTCACGCACGGTGATCTGGTCATAGGTGGCCAGATGGGTTCGCATGAAGCCCTCGACATGTGGCTTCTTGCTGAACGGCCCCACCGAAGCGCCCCAAAGCACTGTCTTCTTGCCCAACGCACGTGCGTTGTCGATGTAGCCGCAGTGGTCGTACAAAGATGGCAGGTCGTAATCGAGCGAGATGGTGTCCCCGCCCGTCATGATCACCGTGTCGCATTCAGCCATGGCAGCCCGAACTGCGGGCTGAAGGGTGTGAGAAGGACGACCGAGTGTTTCGACGAAAGGCGCGAGGCGACGGCCCCAATGCCAAACACGCAAGCTCTTCGGGGGGCGCTGTGCCTCAATGAACCGGATGCCAGCAGCTGCGTGCTGCGGCCACTGTGCTGCATCCAGCTGTGGCGCCAGCGAGGGCGTCACAAAGCTCGACCCCGGCATCTCTTTGGTGACCAGGCCCGATACCGAACGCACCAGGGCCTCACAGCCGCGGTTGCCAAAATTGTTGTGTCCTGCAAAGAAGATTTTCACGATGGGCTCTATGTAAAAGACGAAAGGTTCAAACGACGCGCAGAACGTCTTTGAGGTCACGGCGGGGTGAGCGCGGCACGCGGCAGTCGGCCGCAGGCATACCAACGGCCAGCAGCATCATCACGCGCTCGGAATCAGGAATTGCAAGCGCAGCATGCAGCCGCCGGTCGTTCTCAGGGGGAGTGCACCAATTGAGGCAGCAGCTAGCTAGGCCTTGGGCTGTCAAAGCGTATTGCAGCGTCATGGCGAACAGGCCGCCGTCGATGTACGGCTGGTGGCGTTCGCTGGCATCAAAGAAGCCGGTCTCATCCGCAGTGATCACCAACACCCACGGTGCCAAGTGTCCGAATCCACGGTTGCCGTTCTGCAGCTGCAGCGCCTGTTTTTTGGCCTGGGCATCGTGCAGTGCATGCACGCGGCAAGGTTGTCGGTTACACGCCGATGGCGACATTTGTGCCAGCTGAATCGCCTGCTCAATGGCCGACCGTGGCACGTCGTCTTCAGCGAATTCCCGAACACTTCGGCGACCGGCCACCAAACCGGCAAATACGGCCTGGCTATTGGAGTCGTTCACCAGGATCGGAGCCAATGGCACTGGCGTAGAAAGCGCAACGTCAGTCGAAGGTTGGCCGGCGAGGAAAGTCTTCACGACCGGCGTGATTTGTCCCGCAGGGTCGAGCCCGTGCGCTTCCAAATGGCTCATGTAGTCGTGCAGGGTGCGCATGGCGCCGCGATAGACCGAGTCCGACTGCGAATGCCCGGCGGCATGCCAGCGTTCCAGATGCTCCATCACGGCCTGTGCAGGCTCCAACCCGAACAAGCGCCGCGGCCCAGGCATGACCAAGCCTTTTTCAAGCTTGTGATACTGGAAGAAGAGGGAGGCTGCGAGGGGCCGGTAACCCAACTGCCCCACCGGCCAAAACATGGCTCGGTAGGTATGTTTGATGTCGTAACTGAAATAGCGAAGCATGTAGGCCCGCTTGAACTGCTGCTTGACGCGCCAATAGGCGGTCCAGAGCGCAGGCCAACGCTTGAGGGCAGACTTGAGGGCTTGTTTGATCGACATGGAATTCAAAAAACAATCAGCCGCTTGGGCAGTACTTTGCCCGCCCACTCACGCTCGCGCGGAGTCAGCGGTTTGAGAATCGCGGCGACCACCAGATACGCAATTGCACATGCGGCGGCACCAGCCAGCACAACCAACGGCGTGCTCGCAGCAGGCAGCAACCACTTCATTTGCAAACCTGCGGCGCAGGCTGCAACCATGGCAAGTGCCAAGCGCCACAAGCCCCGGGCTTCCGGTAGCCAGAAAGCATCGTGTTCACGCAGGCGGCGCAGCATCACGGCGCACCAAAGTGCATCGCTCAACACCAGGCCAGCGCACAACGCTGACAGCCCAATCAGCGGATACAACGCAAGGCCTAGTGCCAAGCCGCCCAGCGACCAAATGGTCCCAGTCAAGCTGGCGGCCCCTTCTTCGTATGACACGGCCAGCAGCGAGACCTCAGCGCGCACGACTTGCCCGAGGGTGTAGGCAAGAAACAGGTGAACAAAGGGCAAGGCATCCGGAAGCTTGCCTGCTGTGAGCATGGCCACCAATTCCGGTCCGTAAACGACGAATGCAGCCCAGACCGGAGCCAACGTAAGCACGTTCAATTTGAAGACCATGTCAGCCAAGGTACGCATGTCGTCGCCTGTACTTCCACGCTCACGGGCCGCCACGAACATGGGGCGAATCACACCGATGAGCAGGAAGCTCGGCAAGTACCGCTGCAAGGTATAGGCCAGCAAAGAAACAAAGCCGAACGCAGCCGCTGCAGCCGCACCCACCAAGCTGACAGCAGCCAGCCGAACGGCATGCACGCTCGACAGGAGGCCGATGCATTGAGCTACGTAACTGGGCATCGAATAACTGATGACGCGTTGTTGCAGGTCGGCATCCCAATGGTCGCCATCATCTGCAGGTGGTGACATGCGCCACTTCGTCATCTGGCGCCAGATCAACACGAGCGCAACCGTCACACCTACCAAGCTGACTGCAGCTTCGACGGCAATCCAAATACGAAGGCTCCACTCTCCTTCCAGAAAGGCGCCGCCAACCAACAAAACCAGCAAGCGGAGCCAAGCGCGCAAAGTAGACGAAACCTGGGACGCGCCCTGCATCAGCAGCGAATCAAATGCCATTTCGGCGAAGCGCGCCACGCCTTCACAAAGCAGGTAGGCCGCAAAAATGCGTATGACGCTTTCGCCACCTGGTAGCCCAAGGAGCGTCGACAAAGGCTGCGCCCAGACAGCCAGTGCAAGCGCACCAACCAGCAAGGTCAAAACCCGCAAACCCAACAGCCGGGTCATCAGCGCTGAGAGCGCCTGTAAACGGCGTGTGGCCAGCAACGCAGGCAAGTAGCGATAGGCAGCGGGAATTGCGCCAGCATTGGTCCCAAGCTGGCCAAACTCAAACACCGAGATCAATGCGATGTATGCGCCGTAGTCAGCGCGCGGGAGCGCCCGAACCAGAAGGAACAGCATTGCAAAGCCAGCAATCGAACTTGCCAGCTTTCCAATCGCAAAATGAAGCAGACTCTTCTTGAGCCGATGCGCGTCCAACTCAGCCACGGCCTTCGGCCCCGGCCCCGCCCACCTCTCGTGCCAGCCCCATCGGCTTAGGCTGACCAAACATGCGCGACACCATGCTCGAAGGCAGGGCACGGTGCAAGTCTTGAATGAAGGTGTCGTGCGCCCGGAATGCTGCCCCCGCGTCACCGCCGATCGACGAAATGCGCATCAGAAACCCGTCCGGAATGACGCCCTCGAAACCCTTGCGAAGTTGAGCGAGCTTCTGTTCCTTGGAGGTGGTGGCAACAGTTTCGCCAATCACCATCCAGTAGGTGATTGGCTCAATGCGTGCGCCGAGTTTGGACACCAGGCGGCGCACAGGCAACTGCCTGCCTGCGTCTGCAATGTTGTCGCGCGAATTGCTGAGAATTTGAAACCCTTGAGCCGGGTAGCAAACCTCCGGTCGGTGCAAGACGGTGGCATCTGACTGATCTCGCCCATAGGCAATGGACAACATGATCTGCACGCCCGACTGAGCCGACACATAAGTGCGGCTGAGCACGTCTGTGTAAAGCCGATTCAACAGAGCCTGAGACTGTGGATTGACCACCAAAGCTGCTGCGCGCACAACCTCCCACTCACCAAATGCTGCCGGAACGGTCGCTTCCAATTTGAAGGCGCCGTCGGTATCGGCCAGGTAAGTTCTCGGCGTCAGCCGATATGCAGCACCGGCACCTGCCAACATGAAAAGAGAGGCTAGTGCCGCCCGGCGATCCAGAGGCTTGTTCATGCAGCCACCTTCACGGGTTCAGAAGCGAACAGACGGCGCAAAAGCAAGTCGGTGGCGAGGATCATGAAGAGTGCTGCCATGAAGAGCACCATGCCCGCAAAGCCATGTAGGAAGCCCTGCCCAGCCTCATCGCCGAAGTGATAAGTGATCAAGCACAGAACCACCACGCGAATAACGTTGGCAGTGAAGCTGATCGGCACCACCAGAATGGCCAGTGCCACGTTGCGCACGGTGGATGTCGACTCCACCAAGTTCAAATACAGCAGGCCAAGCGCCTCCAGCGTCAGCAGGGTGTGCAGGCCTGCACAGGCATCAGCCACCAACAACTGGTACGGGCCCACCTGAAGAATCACCCCGGTGCGCGCAACTGGGTAACCGGTGGTCATCAGCAGCCACTCGGCAACCGTGCTTACTGCAAGCTTCATGGGCTGCGTCACCATATCCACGACTGCGTTTGGCAGTGGAATCAGGAAGCAGAGAAAGAAGAAGCCGAACACGATGGGACGCAGTCCGCCTGTGCCGCGCATCAGCAGGATGGCACTTGCAACAACGACGAGCGCCGACCCGACCTCGAGCAGCAGCAACGACTGGCTTCGGCCCAGCACATACATGGCGATGCCGACCACGATGCCAAGCCCGGCCAAGACAGGGAAGTCAGTGCGCGGGGTCAGCAGGGCACCTGACGGCCAGCGCTTGTAAATCAACCAGACAGACAACGCCAGGATGATCGGGCCATGGCCTTGCTCGTCAGAGGACCAGACGCCCCGGAACAAGTCGTAAAGCGTCGGCAGGTACAACGCCCCGATGCCGATCAGCAGCAGACCTGTCGCCAAGCTGATTGGCGGCAACTTGGGAATGGCCCAACGATCACTCATGGCGTGCATCAGAACTCGTTCATCACCACGCCAGCCACCTGCGCGTTCACCGCTGACAGGTTCTGAACCAACTCCTGCAAGGCCTGCAGCCGCGCTTGATCTTTACGCGCAACGATCAGTGCCACACCGCAGCGTGCCGCAGCAACGACGCCGTCCGCACCATATTGGGCGGCCGGGGTGTCCACCACAACGTGGTCAAACTTGGTTAGCAGTTCATGCAGCAGCAAGCCAAACGCCGGGCCTTGCAGCAGTTCCAGCGGGTTGGGTGGGCTGATGCCCACCGGCAACACAAACAGGTTGGCCACGCCGGGCACAGCGCGAATCACGCTGTCGCCACGGCGGCCGGCCAGCAAGCCAGACAGCCCGCTCTTGGCGTCAACACCAAACACGCCGTGCAAGCGTGGGCCGCGCAGGTCGGCATCCACAATCAGCGTGCGACCACCGAGCTGCGCCAATGAAACGGCCAAGTTCGCGCAGAAGTAGGTTTTGCCATCGCCGGTGTTCGGGCTGACCACGGCCAGGGCCTTTTTGATCCTGGGCGCGCCTTCAACGCTACCCGGCTGGGTGCGCAGCAGAATCTGCGCGCGAATGGCGCGGAATGCTTCTGCTTGTTGGCTGAATGGCTGATTGAGAACCGCCAGCTCGGGGCTGGTCTTCTCGGTCGCCGCCCCACCGTAGGAATAGTTGAACTGCTGCGCCAGCGCATGCAGCACATCATCAGGCGACGCAAAACCCAAAGCGATGGCCGCCTCACCAAACTTCACGCCGTGGCCGCGTTGGTACTTGAGGATCTGCTCAACCTGCTCGGCGCTCAGGTTGCGGGTGTCGCGGATGATGTCGCCAATGCTGCGCACGTCGTCATGCGTGGGCAGGTTGCCGAAGGTAGAGGCCTGTGCATCAGGCGAATTGAATTCTTGTGCCATGGGTCGGGCTTTCAGCCTTGTTTCTTGTCGGGGGCCGGCAGGCGGCCCGAGATAACGCGCTGCGCCATCAGTGAAGGCGGACCGCTCTTCACTGCCGGCTTGGGCATCACGCCCAGCATGGGCAGGCCCAGGGCTTCAACCAGATCTTGCGGGCCGCGCACACGGCGGTCCATCATCTCGCGCACCAGCGCCGTACCCAGCGCCAGCAAACCACCCAGGAAGATGGCCACGATGGTGTTCAACAGCACCTTGGGGCTGGACGGCAGCAGCGGCGGGCTGGCCGCGCTCAGCACGTTCACATTGCTTTGCTGCGTCTGGCTTTCAAGGTTGCTCTGGTTCATGCGGCCAACCAGCGCGTCGTACGTCTTCTGGGCGTTGTCCACATCGCGTTGCAGCACGCTCATTTCGTCGCGGCCACCCTTGAGCTTCAACACCTTGGCTCGCTGCGCTTCAAGCTGAGCGCGCACATCAGCCACACGGGCAGCGTTCACGTTGGCGTTCACGGTGGTGCTGCCCACTGCGCGCTTCGTTTCAACTTCCAGGCGGCTGCGCAGCTCGGTGATATTGGCGCGGGCTTGTACCACTTGCGGGTGGTTGGCACCCAAGCGAGTGTTCAGCTCTTGCAGGTTGGCTTCAGCGCGGCTCAACTCAAGCTTGATGCTGCTCACCACCGGGTTGTTCAGCGCTTCGCTCATGCGGTCGCCGCTGCCAACAGACTGCGCACTACGGCTGTTCGATTCAGCTGCCAGTGATTGCAGCATCACCAATTGGCTGTTCAGTTCGTTCAGGCGCTGGGTTTCAACGTCCAGGCGCTCGTCATTGCCGATGATGCCGCTGGTTTGTTGGTACTCGCTCAATCGGGCTTGAGCAGCTTCCACCGCTTCACGCGCTTCCTTCGAACGGTCGTCGAAGAAGCCGCTGTAACGACGCGCTGGATCAACGCGCAGTTCGATCGCGGTGTCGATGTAGGCCTGCACAAAGGCGTTGGCCACACCGGCAGCAAACTGCGGGTCAGGTGCCTGGTAGCCAATGTTGATGACGTTCGATTCGCGGCTGGGTTTCACGTCCAGTTGCTTCTGGAAGACACCGCCAAGCCAGTCCTCGATGTTGCCCTCGCCATCGGTGGCTTCCTGCCACTGCTCACGCACCTGCGGATTCTGGTCAAGCTTCAGGTTGCGAATCACGCGGCGCGCCACGCGGTCACTGGTGATGATGTCTACCTGCGTAGCCATCATTGCCATGTTGGCCACGCCGGCCAACATCATCCCGGTGATCGGATCCGGCTTGGCATCCACCACCACACTCGCCGTCGCCGTGTACTTCTTCGGCAGCACGAGGCTCACCACCACGGCAGTCAACACAGTCAGCGCAAACACCAGCGCCGACAACTTCCAGCGCGCACGCAGGATGGACAGGAATTGAGTAAAGGTCATCTGGGTTCAGGCAATCAGAACAGGCTCTCGCGAACGTAGATCACGTCGCCGTCACGCAGGGTTTCGTCCATGGCGGGTTGCAGCACTTCAGGCTTGCCCTCGCCGCTGCGGCGGTGCACGCGAATGCCCTTTTCAGTGCCGCGTTGCGTCAGGCCACCACCGGCGGCCAGGCCTTGCAGCAGCGTCATGCCGCGCTCCAGGCGCAGCTGGCCTGGGCGTTGCACTTCACCGTAGATGTAGACCAGCGGTGCGCGCTCAACGTAGACCACGTCGTTGCCTTGCAGCACCAGGTCTTCGCTGCGCTGGGCGCCGGTGAACACGGTGGGCAGGTCAACCTGCTTGCGGAACGGCTGCTGGTTGCGGGTGCCCACCACGGTGATGGTGTCGCCACCCACGTTGGTCAGCACGCCGCCGGCCAGGGCCAGCACATCGCTCAGACGGGTGCCTGCTTGCTCCAGCGCATAGCGGCCGGGGCGGCCCACCTGGCCCAGCACGCTCACCTGGCTGCCGCGGGCTTGCATCAGCACCACCGTCACTTGCGGGTTCTTGACGAAATCACCCTTCACCAAGCCGCTGGCGATGAGCTTTTCAGCCTCGCCCACGCTCAGGCCGCCCACACGCAGGCCGCCCAGCAGGGGGTAAGAAATGACGCCGCCGTCAGACAGGCGGGTTTCCAGGCTCAGGTCGAGGTTTTGGTAAACGGCGATGCGGATCACATCGCCCGGGCCGAGCTTGTATTCAGCCACTTCGGCCGGCACGTTGGCGGCAGATTGTTGGGCATTCGCGGGGCTGGAAGACAGCCAGGTGGCCAGCAGGGCGGCGGTGGCGAACACCGCCAGTCGCAGAGAACGGGTATGCAGCATCACTTGATTCCAAGGCCTTTCTTGAGGGTGGCGTCGTCGAGGCCACCAGAAGCCGGGTTGGCACTTGGTGCAGCCGGGGTGGCGGCAGTGGGTGCAGGGGCAGGTTGAGCAAGATTTGCGCCGGAAGCCGCATCGGCCGCCTTCTCTGCAAACTTGCCGAGGTATTCAACTTTGGCAGCCGTGCGCAACGCTTTGATGTCAGCGGCCACGGTGGTGCGCTTGCGGTCGTTGGACAGGAACAACTCGATGGCCGGGCGGGCCTGCTCCAGCGTCACTGGCTCTGACTTGCTGCTGGCGATGTTCACCACCTTCAAGCCACCGGGCAGCGGCAGCACCAGGCTTTGGCCGTCGGCCAGCGTGCCCAGCTTGGCCACCAGCGACAGCGGCAGCGCTTCGGCGGGCTGGGTGGCAGCGTTGTTGCTGGATTGCAGCTGCAGCGCCTTCAGCACCTCTTGCACGTCATGCGTGCTCTTGGTGGCTTGCAGGCGGGACTGGGCCTCTGCCATGCGGGCTTCAGGCACCTGCACATTGAACTCTTGCAGGTTGTAGATGCGGCGGTTGCTGAACAGCGCAGGCGTGTCGTTGAAGTACTTCTGCACTTCGTCAGGCGTGGGCTTGGCCACTGATTCAGCGACCTTGTCGCCATAGGCGCGGGCAATGATGTCGCGCTTGGCGGCTTCAATGGCGGCCACCACCTGCGGCTGGCGGTCGAGCTTCAGCTCTTCGGCCTTCTGCACGGCCAGTTCCTGGTCGATCAGGCGTTCCAGCAGCTGGCGGCTGACGGCGTCGGTTTGTTCAGGGGCCAGGCCGCGCTGCTGCTGCAGTGCCTGGTTGATCTGGTGCACGGTGATTTCACCGCTGTTCACACGGGCCGCGGCCTGGGTGGCAGCCTTGTCTTTGCTGCCGCCACAACCAATCAAAACCACTGACGCAACGACGCTGAGCGCCATGGCCGCCGAGCGGCTGGCGCTCATCTTGTAACTCTTCATGTTGTTCCCTGGGCTGATGGCCGGCCAGATGCCGACAAACCGCACTGATTGTGTGCGGCATGGCAGAAATTGACTATCGGACAATCTGCGGATGTAACCAAAGATTTTACGCGGGTGAAGGTTCGTTACGGGTTACTACCGAGCAACCGTTACGTGTCTGACTCGGCATCCCCCTACCTTGTTGAAGGGACCAATACCCACGCCCGGCCACGGTCTTTGACTGCACAATGTGCAGTGCAACAGCACTCACTGCACAAAGGTGGTTACATGGGTATGAAGGAACTGGCCGCGAAAGTGGCCGCTGAACACGCTGACATCCCGGCCAACAAGGTCACGGCACTGGTTCGCGCCACGCTGAAGGCCCTGCACCAGGAGCTGACCGACACCACCGAGAAGACGGTGAAGCTGCCGCCGCTGGGCAGCTTCGTGCTGGTCACCAAGGCCGCCGGCGAAGACGACGGCGAAGGCCGCCGCAAGGTGCATCTGCGCCTGAGCAAGCCGAAGGACGAGGCAGAGGCCGCCGAAGGCGCCCCGGCAGCCAAGAACGCAGAGAAGAAGGCTGCCAAGGCCGCCTCCCCCGAGCGCGCAGCCAAGAAGGCCGAGCGCCAGGCTGGCAAGGCTGACAAGCAGGCTGCCCGCAAGGCCGCCAAGGCCCAGAAGACCGAAAGCTGAGTTCTGGCCGGATGCCGCTTGCGCTGAGCAGCGACGCCATCAGCCGCCTGGCGGCCGGCGGCGTCACGATGAACCTGAAGCCGGGCACCCGGCTCCCCGACGAATCCATCTTCGAGCCGCCCTGCAGCCTGAAGTGGATGGAAGTGCAGCACTCGCTGCACCTGGGCGCGTTCAGCTACGGTGTGAGCGGTTACTACTACGGCTGTCGCATCGGGCGTTATTGCTCGTTCGGTGAAGAGGTGCAGATTGGTCGGCACCCCCACCCGATGGCCTGGGCCAGCACCTCGCCGTTCTTCTACGAGCGCATCGAGGGCATTCTCAACCAGCCCTTGCCGCCCGGCGTGGCGCTGTCGCCGGTTACCGATTTCCGGCGCAGCACGCCGCCCGCGGTGGCCACGCTCACCCACATCGGCCACGACGTGTGGATAGGCCACGGCGCCTTTGTGCTGCCGGGCGTGCACATTGGCAATGGCGCGGTGGTGGCGGCCATGTCGGTGGTGACGAAAGACGTGCCCCCGTATGCGGTGGTGGCGGGCTCACCGGCCACCATCAAGCGCATGCGCTTTGACGACGCCACGATTGAAGCGCTGCAAGCCTCCTGCTGGTGGGATTACGCCCCCTGGCAACTCAAGGGCCTGACGGTGGACGAGCCCCTGGCGTTTGCCGCCGCCGTGAGCGCCCTGCGGGCACGCGGCTTGCAGCCCTGGCAGCCAGACAAGCTCGACGCCGCCGCCGCGTTGGCCCAACTACCCCCCCGGCCAAAGCGGTCGCTTTGGCAGAAGATCTGGAAGAAAGCAGGCTTTCGATGACCGCCCCCATCTTTATCAAAGACGTGTGGCCCGATCCGCACTTCAAGAAGATCGGCGAGCACTTCGACCTCTGCTCCCGTGCTCAGCTGGCAGAAGACCGCAAGGCCCTGGCCGCCGAGCTGAGCAGCCTGACCTCGTTCTACGTGATCTGCTTCACCAACCGTTGCGGATCGAACCACCTGGCCCAATGCCTGGCCTCAGACGGCCGGCTGTTGCAGGCCGGTGAAGTGCTGAACGAGGAAGCGGTGATCAACAACGCGCTGAAGCATGGCTTCACCAGCTTTGATCAATACCTGACCTGGCTGATCAGGACCCAGAAGGGTGCGCATGGTGTGTTCGGCCTGAAGGCCAGCGCAGGCCAGCTGCTGGGCTTGTACAACCAGGGCATCCTGGAATTGCTGGGACCGCGCCTGAAGTTGATCCACTCGTTCCGCCGCGAGGTGATGGCGCAGGCGGTGTCGCTGTTCATCGCCAGCAAAACCAAGCGCTGGACAAGCACGCAAACCGCCCAGGCCGGCGAAGACGCCGTGAAGTACAACAGCATCGAGCTGATGGCGATCGCCAACAGCATCTGCCACCAGAATGCGCTGCTCACGCTGCTGTTCAACGTGATGCAGCTGGACGCCGTGAAGGTGCCCTACGACAAGCTGGTGGAAGAGCCCGAAAAGGTGGTGCGCCGCCTGGGCCGCCAGCTGGGTGTGCCGCAGCTGCGCCTGGTGAGCACCAATCTGGCTTACCAGAAGCAGGCCGACGCCCTGAACGACCGGCTGCTGATGCAGCTGGCCGCCGACCACAGCCTGGGCGGCACCGGTGCGCCGCCCCCGATGCCCGAGCCCTGACCGATCAGTTCTGCGGGCCGACGTAAAGCTGGCTGAAGCTGCCGCCGATCGAGGCCTGCCGCCCGGCGACGGGGTTGTACACCTCCTGCGCCTGCGCCACGGACATCAAGGCCCAGGCCGTGCGGTCATTCCAGCGGCTGCCCCAGGTGCTGGCCATCTGCGAATCAGACACCGCTGAGGGCGTGGTGCCGTTCTGGCGTGCCACCACGATGCGCAGTGCGTTCAGCAGCTGATCAAAGCTGATGCGCAGGTCAAAGTCCAGGTTGCTGAAGGCCTGGAACTGCGCCGTGTTGCCACGCGAAACGAACAAGCCGAGGCCGGTGGAATCGTCGGTGATGGTGGTGCCTGCCGCCTTGGCCGGCCCCTCGATGACCGGGATGCCGCCCTGGGCCGCGTCAAACCACACCTTGCCGTTCTGGAACCAGGCCACCGACGACCAGTCGTCGATGCCGGCGCGCTGGATGGCCGTGTTGAACAGGTAATGCAGCTGGCAGGGCCGCGCCGACGTGACGCCGCCGTCCACGCAACTGGCGTTGACGAAGTTCACCGTGATCTGCTGCTTGGCCTGCACGGGCGAGCCCGAGATCACCTCGGTGCCCACATTGATGGCCCTGACTGTCTGGCTGGCCACCACGCGCGCATCGGCCACCGTGGGAATGGGGCTGCCCACCCACGGCCGACGCGGCGCCGAGCGCCAGTCTTGCCGGAACTGCACAAAGGTGCCGTTGATGTTGGCATTGGTGCCGTTGCCGTTCTGGCCGGCACTGGTATAGGGCTGAAGCAGGCTGGCATTGCCCGTTGACACGCCCGTACCGGTGTACAGGCCCACACCGCCGCCCGTGGCCGTGCTCGGGTTGAGCACCACCATGTTCGGGCCGCTCAGCCCTTGTGAATCAGCTGCGCAGGCCGAGAACGCACCCGACGGCGACCAGCGCCGCAAACCGCTGGCGGAGGTATCAATGCCGGTGCGCGTGCCCACGTCACTCAAGGCGGCGTCGTCACCATTGGACACCGGCCCGTCGTTCGCGGGCGTGTTGCAGCCGCGCCCCTGGCCGAAGAAGTTGATCTTCATGCCGGCCGCGTACAGGCGCTCGCTGCCCGTGGGGTTCCAGGTGGCAAACACCGCGCCACCGGCTGCGGCCTGCAGGCCGTCGTCGGTGCTGAGGGCGCTGTTCACCTGGAAGCGGAAGGACTCGGCGGTGGGCACGATGGCGTCGATCACCACCGCAGTAGAACCGCCGCTGCCACCGCTGTTGTTGTTCGACTGGGGCGTTTCCGGTGTGACCACCACACCGCCGCTGTCACCGCCTCCGCCACCGCCACCACAAGAAGCCAGCGCCAGGCTGACCAGCACCGCGCCCGACGTGCGCACGAAGCCACCGGCCAGGCCAGGGTGATCTGCAAGCCGTAAGGGCAGATCGATGGGTGAAACAACAGGTGCGGACATGCGAAACCTCGGCAGCAGGCACACCGCACGACATGCGCGGCGTCTGTCCGTGGTTTCGGAAGAACTGGCTTCGGGGTTGACCGACAACTGCGGTCATTTGCCCGGTTTCATCTCATTCAAGTGGCCGCCAAAGCGGGCGCTGTCGACCACATTTCCGGCAACTTGAGAGCCGGAACAGAACAAAAAAAAGCCCCCGGTTCTTCACCGGAGGCTCGTTTTTAAACGTTGAATTGCGGCCCCTGGCCGCGCCGGGTCAGAGGCCCAGGGCCACCTTCGCGGCAACTGCGATCTGGTAAATGATCTGCGTGATGCCGCGCGTGATCTCGACGTTCTTCGAGTCGATCTTCGGCAGGATCATGATTTCGTCGCCGGGGCCAGGCACCGAGCCCGGGGGCGCCACGCTGCCGTCGCCGCGCATCACCAGTTGCTTCGAGGTGTCGGCCTTCTGGGTATAGCCGCCAGCCAGGCTGACATAGTCTTCCAGCGTGGCGTTGGAGTTGTAGACCAGCGCGTTCGGGAACAGCACTTCGCCGCTCACCAGCACCAGGTTCTTGCTCTCCGGGATGTTCAGCACGTCGCCGTCTTCAACCAGGATTTCACCGGCCTGACCGCCCGTCAGCACCACCTGGCCCAGCGGCTGCACCTCACGGGCGCGGGCCACGAAGGCCAGCATCAGGTCGGCCTCCACCTTGCGCAGTTGGGCTTCTTCGTTGGTCGCCGAGCGCGCGGTGAGCGCGGCGGTTTCGAGGTTGCGCAGGGCGATGTCCAGCGTCTGCTTCTGGCGCACCTGCACCGAGCGGCGGAAGAGCTGCAGGTTGGCCATGTTGGCCGTGGGCGACGGGTTCAGCTTGGCGATCACGTCCTTCAGGCGCGCGCCGTTCGGCAGCACCAACGAGCGCTCACCGCGCTGGGCGCCGTCCACGCGCACCAGCAGCGTGGTGGCGTACTTGTCGGCGGTCACCGTCACCACGTCGCCGCTTTGCAGCATCAGGTTGCCGGCGCTGGCCAGCGGGTGGTATTCGCTCTTCAGCTCCACGCCGGTGTTGCGCATGATGCTGAGGTGGGTGGCCGACGGCTTCGGCACCGCCAGCATCAGCAGCTCGTTGGCCGAGACGGTGGGTCGGGTGGTTTCAAAGACGTACGGGTTCTGCGTTTCACCCACCACCGTCACCGAGTAGCGGCGCGGTTGCACCACCACGGTGTCGCCGTCCTGGAACTGCAGCTTGTCGAGCTTGCCCTTCAGCAGGAAGTCGTAGAGGTTGAACGAGGCGCGCACCTTGCCGCCGCGCTGCACCAGCACGTCGAGGTAGCTGCCGCGGTCGGGGTCAATGCCGCCGGCCTTGTCGAGGAAGCCCAGTACGGCATCTGACGACACGCCCGAATACAGGCCGGGCGCCCGCACGAAGCCGGTCACATACACCTTCACGGGCTGGGCCGAATCGAGCGAGGCATACACGCCCACATTGGCCTTGAACACGCGCTTGACCTGGTCTTCGACGTGCTTGTTCAGCTCGATGTTGCGCACCCCCAGCACCGACACCGGGCCGACGTTCGGGATGAACACATTGCCCTGCGGATCGACCGTCTGGAAGGCTTCCCAGGTGACGGCGCCCCAGGTGCGCAGCAGCACACGGTCGCCGGTGGTGACGAGGTATTCCGGGTTGAAGCCGGTGAAGGCCTGCGCACCAAAGCGGCCCGAGAAGATCTGCGAGCCGAACACCACGGGCTTGCCGCTGAGCGACGGATCAGGCGGCAGCGGCAGGTTCAGCAGCGGTGGCGTGACGGGGGCGGCCACCTGCGCGCTGGTCAGCGGCATCGCGGGCATGGGCGACGACGTCATGCCGGCCGGCAGTTGCAGGGCCGGCACGGCGGGCATGCCGGTGGCGGTGGTTTGCGCGTGGGCGACCGGGCTCAGGGCCAGGGCCAGCAGCAGCGCGTGCGCGAAGGAGGGTTTGAACAGGGTCATGGTCATCAATCCTGATGTTCGCGGATCGTGGCGATCACGAGTCGGACGATCGAAAAGAGCATTCCGCACAGCGCAAGCACCGTCAGGAAGTCATAGAGGCGGGCGGGGTACACGGCCGATTCGGCCTTGACCGGAGGATCCACCACCACCAACGTGCGCACCTTGCGCAGGGTGTCGGCGCGGGCGGCTTCAATGCCGATCAGCGCAGCGCGGTAGGCCTCGTCGTGGAAGGTGGCCTGGGCCAGCAGGCCCTGGTACTGCACGGCCAGCGCGGTGAGTTGCTCACCGTTGTTCGACACCGTCACGCGCAGACGTTCGGCTTCCAGCTGCGTTCGGGTGGCAGCCAGCTGGCTGCGCAGCGCCTTCACCTGGTAGGTGTCTTCCGCCAGGAAATCCAGCGCCGACTTCAGATCAGCTTCCTGCTTGGCCAGCGCAGCCTGCAGCGTGCCGGTGAGCTGGTTGTTGGCCTGCGCCTGCGACATCGGGTCCAGCAGCTTGTTGCGGGCCTGGAAGGCGACGATCTGCGCCTTCACCTCCTGTGAGCGACCGAGCGCCAGCTTGGCCTCGGTTTCAGCGAAGGTCAGGCGTTCGCGGGCAATGCGGTGGGTGTAGTCGTTGATGAAGCGCTCGCCCTCTTCCAGCACGGCCTGGGCCAGCTGGCGGGTGAACTCGGGCTCGAAGCCCTGCACGTCGATGGTGAGCAGGCCGGTGTAGTCGTCGCGGGTCACTTCCACGCGGCTGCGGAAGTAGCGCAGCATCCACTCCTGGCTGGCACCGGGCCACAGGCGGTAGAACGGGTCGTACCAGGGCTGCTCGAAGTGCTTGCGCAGGTTCAAGCGCGCGTCCAGGCGACGCATCATGTCCATCGAGTGGATGTAGTTCTGCAGGTACACCGTGTCGCTGATGGACGGCGCCGCGCCGCCACCGCCGCCCAGCAAGGCCGCCACCGCACCGGCGGCGCTGCTGACGTTGCCGCTGCTGCTGGTGTCGCGCACGCTGACCACCGATTGGCTGACGTAGCGGTCAGCCGCCACGGCGCCGTAGTACACGGCGGCTGCCAGCACCGGCGCTGCAAAGAGCAGCACGAACAGGGCCTTGCCGCTGGTGAATGTTTTGAGTTTCATCGTTGGGGAACGGCCTGGTGTTGCCGCTGCATGTTCCGGTAGGCCTCGAGGCCGGTTTCAACGTCTTCAAACAAGGTGGCCTGACCGTCTTCCACCACCACCACCATCTGGCAGTACTCGCGGATGTCGTTCTGGTTGTGCGACACCAGAATCAGGTTGGCGTCTTTCACGCGGTCGGCAAACACGGCTTGCGCCTTCTTGCGGAACAGCGGGTCGCCGGTGGCCATGGCCTCGTCGATCAGGTAGTAATCAAAGTCAAAGGCCATGCTCAGGCCGAACGTGACGCGGCTGCGCATGCCCGACGAGTAGGTCTTCATGGGCAGGTCGAAGAACTTGCCGATCTCGGCGAACTCTTCAACGAAGGCGATGCGCTCACGCATTTCCTCGGGGCTGCTGCTGTGCACGCGGGCCACGAAGCGCACGTTGTCACGCGCGCTCAGCGAGCCCTGGAAACCGCTGCCCAGGCCCACGGTCCAGGAGATGCGCTTGTCGGTCTTGACCTGCCCGTAGTCGGGCGTGTCCATGCCGCCGATGAGTTGCAACAGGGTTGATTTGCCTGCGCCGTTGCGCCCCATCAAGCCGATGCTGACGCCCTCGGGGAACACGAAGTTCAGGTCACGGAACACATAGTGCCGGCCCTTGGTGGTCGTGAACGACTTGGTGAGGTTGATGAGCTCAATCATGCGGCACCACTCACGACATCACCAGCTTGCGGCGACGCAGCCAATACAGGTTCAGCGCCAGCGTCCAGACCACGATGATCCAGGCCAGCGGCAGCGTCCAGTTCACGCCTGGCAGCAGCGAATACCCAGGCAGCCAGGCCGCACGGCACAGCTCCACCAGGTGCAGCACCGGGTTCCAGAGCAGCAGCGACACCATTTCCTGCGGAAAGCCATGCAGCGAAAAAATGATGCCCGAGAGCAGGTAGAGCGGCATGGCCAGCAATTGCACGAACAACTGCCAGCGCGGCAGCACTTCAACAATCACGGCGGAGAGCACACCCAGCCCCATGCCCAGCAGCACCAGCAACAGGATGCAGGCCATGACGGCAAAGGCATCGAGCGGCACCACCGGCGCATAACCGATGCGACCCAGCACAGCCATGGCCACCACCAGCACGAGGCTGTCGATGCAGGTTTCCAGCACCGTGCGGGCCACCATGGTGTCGATCGGCTTGACCTGCTTGAAGCCGAACAGGCCGCGGTTGGCCGACACCGAGTTCATCACCTGCACCCACAGGCCCTTGAAGAGCTGGTACGGCACCATGCCGATGAGCAGGAAGAGCGGGAATTCGAAGCTGCCGCGGGTCAGTCGGCCGCGCAGCATGGTGTTGATCCAGACCAGCACGGCCAGCTGCAGCAGCGGTGCGCCCAGCACCCACACCACACCGGCCAGGTTGCCGCCAAAGCGTGTCTTGATCTCGCGCATCAACAACGCGAAAACAACCGCTTTCTGGATTTGCCACGAGGAACGGCGCTTCACGTCAGGGCGCTGCGCACAGACAGGGTCAAGGTCATCGCGTCACTGTAGCGCAGCGCGGTGACGCTCAAGCGCCCAACCAGCGGCTGTCGAGCTGTTGTTGTTGGGGGAGCGCAGGCTGGCTGATGTCGGGCGCGCGTGAGCTGCGGTCCAGCAGCCGGGCCAGCGCCAGCGGGTCTTCAGCCAGCGCCAGCGGCAGCACCAGGTGGTGACGGTCATGGGCGCGCACACGGTCGGCCTGGGCGCCGAGGTCAAACACCGCCACGCGGCGACCGCTTCGCAACGCGCCTGAGAGCACGTAGCAATAGGTTTCAGGCCAGATGGACGGCACGAGGATGATGTCGGGGTCGGCTTCGTCGATGCGCTCGGCCATTTCGTGATCGAAATAGCGGCCCATCAGCTGCACGCCGGCTGCGGCCAGCTGGCCATCGTCTTGCGAGTAGCCGAGCAGCGTCAGCCGCATCGGCAGGCCTTCAGCCACCACCGCGCGGGCCATGCCCAGCAGCACGTCGTAGCCCTTGATCTGGCTGATGGCGCCCACCACCAGCACGCGCACCGGCTCATTCACCGGCACCAGCAGCGAGCCGGACACCCGTGGCGGCGGCTCTTCTTCGTGGGGCTCCACGGTGAAGGTGATTTCCGGAGCCAGCGGCGTCATGCGGCGCAGCACGTCAACGGACGGCACCACCACGGTTTTGGCCACCGACAACATGCGGCCGTGCGCCCGTCGCCAGGCGCCGATCGGGCCGGTGCTTTCGAGCAGACCGTCCTGCAGCAGGCACTGGTTGCAATCGGCTTCATCAGGCTGGCCGCAGTGCCGGCCAGCCGGCGTGACCATGTTCACCCGCGGGCAGGCCATGTAGTAGTCATGCACCGCCACCCGCAGGTCGGCGCCGATCTTCTCGGCCAGCTGCGACACCACGGTGGCGCTGGCAGTCGGGAAGTCGATCAGGTGGTGGACATGGATTTCGTCGATGCCCAGCTCGCGCAGCGCTTCTTCCAGCAAGCCGCCGGCCTCCAGGTGCAGCGAGCCCACATTGCTCAGCCCGAACATGCCCGGGTGGTTCAGGCTGACCATGCGCGAATCGCGGATGGGGCGCAGCTCGAAGACACCGAAGCCCTGGGCTTCGAGGGCGGTGGTTTGCTCCAGCAGGTGGCGCTCGGTGCCGCCGCCGCGGTTGTGCGACACCAGCAGCACGTTGCGCCGCTTGCGCTGGGCCGCCAGGCGGGCCAGGTCGATGCGCACGCGGTGGGGGTGGGCAAGGTCGTTCTGGATGTAGCGCTGGATTTGCGCGTCGTAGCCCGGGTGCAGCTTTTCCAGGGTACGCAGCGCGCGCGTCGTGCGTTCAGCCGCTTCGCCCTTGAAGCTGACCGAGCCCACATGGCGCACGTACACGTCAGTGGCCAGCGCGTTGCGCCAGCCGCTCTTCAGTGCGCGCTGGCAGAAGTCGTTTTCTTCCCCGTAGCCACGGCCGAAGTTCTTTTCATCCAGCAGGCCCACTTCACGCAGCGCGGCGCGGCGCATGAACATGCAGAAGCCGACGCCGGTGGGCACATCCACCCACTGCTGGCGGTTGACGCGGGCCGCCAACTCGTCGATCTCGCGGTGCCCAAGCTCCAGCGACTGGCGGTTGTCGCTCAGGGTTTCGGGGTAACTGCAGATGGTGGCGTTGTTCGACAGCGGCGTGATGGTGGCCATGCGCGGATGCCGCGCGGCGTGGGCCAGCAAGCGGTCCAGCCAGTCGTTGTAGACCTCGGTGTCGCTGTTGAGGATGACAACATCGCGCTCACGGTGCAGGCGCAGGCCGCGGTTCACGGTGCGCACGAAGCCCTGGTTGTTGCGGTTCAACTCCAGCTCGAACAGGCCGCGCGCCGCCAGGGTGCGCAGCATGGCATTGAGCTCGGGCACCGGGCCGGCGTCGTTGTAGACCACCACCTGGTGCGGGGTGGCCACCGGCGCGGTGAGCACGCTGTGCAGGCAGCGCAGGGTTTCATCAAGGCCGCTGTAGACGGGGATGAGCACATCCACCACCGGTGCGCTGGTCCAGCGGCGCGGCTGCACGTCGGCCCACAGCGCCGGGTCCAGCATGTGGCCCAGGTCGGGCTGAGGCACCAGCGGCACGACCTGGCCAGAGCCCGGGCGCGGCGTGCGCTGGCCGTGGTGGTCGGCCTGCATGTAGCCGTGCATCCAGTCGGTGGCAAACACGGCCAGGGCATTGCCCTTGACCACCCGCATCTCGGGCTGCGCGGCCAGCAGCCGGCGCATGTCGAGGCCGGGCAACGGGCTGCGGCTCTCGCGCCAGCCCCACTTCTGGAAGTGGCGCAGGGGGTCGAGGCCACTGTTGGCCACGTCGGGGTTGCTGCGCAGGTAGTACTCGGCGTCGAACCAGGGCGAGGGCGACACGCCCTTGAACCGGCCAACCAGGCCGTAATGCAGCAGGCGGTTCACGCCCAGCGGGCCGGGGCACTGCTTGTCGTAGTGCGCGACGTTGAACATCGGGCACGGCGCCAGGCCGGCGGCATTGCCGTGCCGGATGTAGTGGCGCAGCGGTGACAGGCCGCCCAGCTCGGACGCATCAACGCGCGACAGATAGAAGTCGCGGTCGAACAGGCCCAGCCGCCGGGTGAGCGTCAGCTCGAACTCTTGCAGCGATTCACTTTTGCCCACCGCGCGCCCGAGCAGACGCACCAGGCGGATGCCTTGCAGCATCACCCGGGCGTCAAACGCGCGCTTGGGGACCTCGATCATCGATCGACGCCCTCAACAGCAAAAATCGGCAAAAGTGGCATATTTGGAAGAAAAAACCCGCCAAAGGTGGGCGGGTCGGCAGCTTTCTCATTTTCGGCTGCAGGCAAGAAGGGCTGAAGCCGCTCGCTGAAAATGTAGCGTAGGTGTTACAGATTTGCGTCCCCAGAACGGTGGATTTCTACCCCTAGGACACCACCACCACGTTTACAAATTCACTGTAATCGCAGCAATCCTTGTGCCTGCCACGCCACAAGCAGCGCCGCCTCTGCCGGCCAGTCATGGCGCTGGCCCACGCGGCGTTCTCCCGAGCGCACGATGTGGTGAGCAGCCGCTGCACCCCGCTCGCCGCCGACCCCGACGCCAGCCACAGACATGCCCTGCCAGCCCGTTGGCCGCAACGCCTGCATCCAGGCCAAGGCCAGTACGCCGGCACTGGGTGGTGCGCTGAGCTCAGCCACCAATCCGCGCCAGACCGGCAGCGGCACGGTCAGCACCGGCACGCCGGCCGCCTGCAACTCATCAAGCAAGGGCCAGCGGCGTACCTGAAACGCCACGTCCGGCCCCGACACGATCGCCCATCGAAGGCCGGCGGGCACCGGCCCCTGGTGGCCGGGCGACACGACCCACACATCACAACGTGCACCGATGTCTGACGCCGGCGCATCGGCCTGCTGCCAATGGTTGAAGCGCACCACGGCAGCGTGTGCGTCGATGGCTGCGCCGAGGCCGCTGCCGCGCAGGCTGGCGGCGTTACCCACCACCATCACATTGGCCTGGCTGGCCAGCCACGCCGCGAACGCAGCCGGTGACGATTGCACCGGCGAGGCACCACACAGCAACGAAGACGTTGGCAAGGCAGCCGCCACACCGGGCAACGCTGACGCCGCCTGAAGCCACGCCGGTTTCAAGCCCGCCAAGCGGTGCGGGGCCACCTCAGCCAGCAGGCCAATGGCACGGTGGCGCAAGGCGGGCGGCAGATCAGGCAATGCAGCCACCACACCCGCCACCCAGCGCTGGGGCAGCGGCCGGCCCAGATCACGCCGGAACAGCGCCAGGCGCACCAGCGCCGCAGGTTGACGGTCGTCCAGCCACACGCGCCAGAACAAGCGCAGCGTGTTTGCGTTGTAGTGCCCGGCTTGCCGATGCCGCCAGGCCTGCCAGCGCCCCCAGACGCTGCGCCAGCTCATGTTGGCCCCTTCGTCTGCAGGCCCTGACGAGCAACACCCTGCACCCAGTCCAGCCAGGTGCGCGCGTTGGCATGGATGTCGGCCACGGCCAGCACCCGCTCGCGCAGGCCGCCGGCCAGTGCGGCACGGTGGCCGGGCTCAAACAACAGGCGCTCCAGCTCGATGCGCCAGGCGTCGAGGCTGGCGGCTTCAACCGCCCCGGCGCCGGCCTGCGCCAGCCGCTGGGTGTCGGCATTGGGGGAACACAGCGTGGGCACACCCCACCAGGCAGCTTCCACCACCTTCAAACCAGATTTGCTGGCATTGAAGCGGGTGAGCTCCAGCGGCGCCAGGTTCACGGTGGCACCACACACGGCGGTCTTGTACTGATCAAACGGCAGCTTGCTGCGCTGGCGCACCTGGGCTGTCGGGAATTGCTCGGGCAATGTCAGCGGGCCGATGATGTCGAGCTGCACCTCGGGGTGCTGCTGCAGCAGGCTGGCCAGAACGGGCGCCACGGCGGCGAAGTCTCGCTCGTGGCTGCGGGTGCCGGGCAGGTAGCGGATCACCGGGCCGGGGTATGTTGCGTCGGTGTCGGGTGGCTGCAGCGTTGATGCTTCAGTCCGCCAGCTGTGATGCACCGCGTTGTGCAGCACCAGCACCGGCTTGCCCGGCCAACGCGCGGCCACCTCCGATGCCAGCGCGGTGGTGGACACCGTCACGCCGTCGACCAGCGCCAGCGCTGCAGCATGTGCGGCAAAGCGCCGCTTGGTCTCTGGCAAGCCCACCCAGCCGTTCAATACACCGGGGCTTTGTGGCGCCAGCTCGGGCAGGAAGACCAGATCGTCGACATCAGCCAGCACCAGCGTGCCTTGCCGCCGCCACCACCACAGCCGGGCGCGCAAACCCAGGCTGAGTTGCGGGCGGTGCAGCACCACGATGTCGGGCGCGGTGCGCTGCCGTCGGTCATCGCGCTCAACGGCGCGCTCAACGGCGCCCTCAACAAGCTGCCGAACAGCGGCGCCACCAAATCGCCGCCAGTGACCTTGATGCACTGAGTGCCCAGCCTGACCCAGCGCGGCGGCGAGGTTGTCGCAGCGGTACAGCCACGACGCGTCCTCGCGGAAGCGATCAGGGTTCTTGTTGCAGGCCAGAAAGGCGATGGTCAGCGGGCGCGGCAAGGCTGGGGCGTGTCTCTTGTGCGGGGCAGCACCCCGGCTCGGCCCAGTTTATTACTCAGGCAGGCTGCGGCGGTATTGCACCGCCTCGGCCACCGCGGCGGGGCCCACCTCGTCGGCATCCGCCAGATCGGCGATGGTGCGGGCGAGCTTCATCACCCGGTGCAGGCTGCGGCCCGACCAGCCCAGCCGCTCGGCTGCCTTGCGCACGAAGGCGGCGGCCTCGGGCGTGAGGTCACAGTGCGCATCTAATGTGCCGGTGGGCAAGGCGCTGTTCAGGCAACCTTGGCGGGCCCACTGCCGCGCGCGGGCCGCGGCCACCCGGGCGGCCACCACCGGGCTGCTTTCACCCTCGGGCTGGGCCATCAGTTCAGCAGGGCGCACGGCGGGCACATCGAGCTGCATGTCGATGCGGTCGAGCAGCGGGCCCGACAGCCGCCCCTGGTAGCGCGCCACCGCGTCGGGCGTACAGCGGCAGCTGCGGCCGGTGGCGGCCTGCGCGCCCAGCCAGCCGCACGGGCATGGGTTCATCGCCGCCACCAGTTGGAACCTGGCCGGGAAGCGCGCCTGCCGCGCCGCCCGAGAGATGGTGATGTGGCCACTTTCCAGCGGCTCACGAAGGGCCTCCAGTGCGGCGCGCTGGAATTCAGGGAGCTCGTCAAGAAACAGCACGCCAGCGTGGGCCAGTGAAATTTCACCCGGCCGGGGTGGCGAACCACCGCCCACCAGCGCCACCGCACTGGCCGAGTGGTGCGGCGTCCGGTTTGGCCGGCGAGCCCAATCCACCGGGTTGAAACCGCCCGCCGACACGCCCTGCACCACCGCGGCTTCCAGCGCTTCGTCGTCGGTCATGGGCGGCAGCAAACCCGGCAAGCGCTGCGCCAGCATCGACTTGCCCGTGCCCGGTGAGCCACACAACAACAGGCTGTGGGCACCTGCGGCGGCAATTTCGAGCGCGCGTTTGGCGGCGGCCTGGCCTTTCACATCACGCAAGTCAGGCTCGCTCGGGCGCTGGCCGGGCTCAGGCGCTCGGGCCTGGGGCAGCGCGACGGCATCTTCCAGCAGCAGCGACTGCACCACCTCGGTCAGGTGGCTGGCTGAACGGATGTCGAGTCCGCTGACCCGCGCGGCCTCGGCGGCGCTGGCGGCGGGCAGCACCAGCCGCCGCCCAAGCGAGCTGCGCCGCGCCGCCAGCGCGATCGCCAGGGCGCCACGCACCGGCCGAAGCTCACCCGCCAGCGAAAGCTCGCCGGCGAACTCATGGCTGGCCAGACGGCGGATGTCGATCACCTCCTGCGCCGCCAGGATGCCCAGCGCAATGGGCAAGTCAAACCTGCCGGACTCTTTCGGCAAGTCGGCCGGCGCCAGATTCACGGTGATGCGTTTGTTGTGGGGAAAGGTGAACCCGCTCTGGGCCAGGGCGGCGCGCACACGCTCGCGGGCCTCTTTCACCTCGGTGTCGGCCAGGCCCACCAGGGTGAAGCTGGGCAGGCCGTTGGCCAGGTGCACCTCCACCTGCACTTCGGGTGCCGTCAAACCATCCAATGCGCGACTGAAGACCACGGCCAATGTCATGGGGCGCGATGTTGTGGGGCATGCGCCAGGCCAGCCATCCCTCTTCGGACGGACTGGGGCGGGCTTGCTCGGTCGGGAATGCTGGACAAATGCACCAAAAGCGTGCAATTTACGGGCTTGGCACATTGGCGGTGCGATTTGGCGGCACAAGCGCACCCGGAATGCACCGGGAGCACGAACAAGCACCAAGCCGGAACATGGTACGGAAGCTGCAAGGGAGAGAGCGGACCCAATTTCTGACTCAACCCACATAACGGAGCCCCTCCATGAAGAAGTCCCTGATCTCCCTGGCTGTTGCGACCCTGGCCTGCGCCGCACCGTCCATCAGCTTCGCGGCCGACACCACCGTGGCGTTCAACGCTGCCGTGGCCTCCGACTACCGTTATCGCGGCATTTCCCAGTCGCGCCTGAAGCCGGCCGTGTCGGCTGGCGTGGACGTGGGCCTGCCGAACGGCGTGTACGTTGGCGCCTGGGCCTCGTCGATCAAGTGGATCAAGGACGCCGGTGGTGACGCCAGCGCCGAAATCGACGTGTACGGCGGCTGGAAGGGCGAAGTCAGCCCCGGCCTGACCCTGGACGTCGGCGCCCTGACCTACCAGTACCCCAGCAACAAGCTGGCTGTCAGCGCCAACACCACCGAAATCTACGGTGCCCTGAGCTTTGACGTGTACACCCTGAAGTACTCGCACAGCGTGACCAACCTGTTCGGTTTCGCCGACAGCAAGAACAGCGGCTACCTCGACCTGAGCGCCACCTTCGACGCCGGCAATGGCGTGATGGTCGCTCCGCACGTCGGCTACCAGAAGGTCAGCCACAACGGTGACTTCAGCTACACCGACGTGTCGCTGACCGTGAGCAAGGACTACAGCGGCTTCGTGCCGAGCCTGGCCCTGGTCGCCACCGACACCAAGAGCATTGGTGGCGTGAAGGCCTATGCATCCCCCGCGAACGGCAAGAACCTGGGCAAGACCGCCCTGGTGCTGGGCCTGAAGTACAACTTCTGATTCACAAATCCGCCAGAGGAGCCAAACCATGAAGATGGTGACTGCCATCGTCAAGCCATTCAAGCTTGATGAAGTGCGTGAAGCGTTGAGCGCCATGGGCGTTCAGGGCATCACGGTGACCGAAGTCAAGGGCTTCGGCCGCCAGAAGGGCCACACCGAGCTGTACCGCGGTGCAGAGTACGTGGTGGACTTCCTGCCGAAGGTGAAGATCGAAGCAGCCGTCGATGACGCGCTGGTCGAGCGCGTGATTGAAGCCATCGAGTCCTCGGCTCGCACCGGCAAGATCGGCGACGGCAAGATCTTCGTTTCGCCGCTGGAACAAGTCGTTCGCATCCGCACCGGCGAGACCGGCAAAGACGCGCTCTGAGTCCGCACACAACACCTCAAGAGACATTCAAATCATGAGAAAGCTGATTGCTTCCCTCGCCCTGGGCCTCACGGTCCTGGGCTTTGCAGGGGCCGCCTTCGCGCAAGAGGCTGCGGCCTCGGCGCCTGCCGTGGCTGCTGCCGCGTCTGAAGTGGCTGCTGCCGTCGCGCCCGCTGCCTCGGCTGCTGCCGATGCCGCGTCTGCCGTGGCCGCACCCGCACCGGTGCCCAACAAGGGCGACACCGCCTGGATGATGGTCTCCACGCTGCTGGTGATCCTGATGACCGTGCCTGGCCTGGCGCTGTTCTACGGCGGCCTGGTCCGCAGCAAGAACATGCTGTCGGTGCTGATGCAGGTCATGGTGACGTTCTCGATGATCGTCGTGCTGTGGGTCATCTACGGCTACTCCCTGGCCTTCACCGAAGGCAATGCCTTCATCGGTGGTTTCGACCGCCTGTTCATGAAGGGCATCTGGGACAACGCCGCTGGCACCTTCGCCAACGCCGCCACGTTCAGCAAGGGTGTCTACATCCCTGAGATCGTGTTCGCAGCCTTCCAGGCCACGTTCGCCGGCATCACCTGCGCCCTGATCGTCGGTGCGTTCGCTGAACGTGCCCGCTTCTCGGCCGTGCTTCTGTTCATGGTGCTGTGGTTCACCTTCAGCTACGCCCCGATCGCCCACATGGTCTGGTTCTGGATGGGCCCTGACGCCTACACCGGCGCTGAAGTGGTTGACGCGATGAACGCCAAGGCTGGCTACATCTGGCAGATGGGCGCACTGGACTTCGCAGGCGGCACCGTGGTGCACATCAACGCCGCTGTGGCTGGCCTGGTGGGTGCCTTCATGATCGGCAAGCGCATCGGCTACGGCAAGGAAGCCATGGCCCCGCACAGCCTGACGCTGACGATGGTCGGTTCCGCCCTGCTGTGGGTGGGCTGGTTCGGCTTCAATGCCGGCTCGGCGCTGGAAGCCAACGGCTTCGCTGCCCTGGCCTTCATGAACACCTTCGTGGCAACCGCCGCTGCGGTGCTGGCCTGGTCGGTGGGTGAAGCGCTGCACAAGGGCAAGGCCTCGATGCTGGGCGCTGCGTCTGGCGCAGTGGCTGGCCTGGTGGCCATCACCCCGGCAGCCGGCAACGTCGGCATCGGTGGCGCGCTGATCATCGGTGTGCTCGCTGGCTTCGCCTGCCTGTGGGGTGTGACCGGCCTGAAGAAGCTGCTGGGCGCTGACGACACGCTGGACGTGTTCGGCGTGCACGGCGTCGGCGGCATCCTGGGTGCCCTGCTGACCGGCGTGTTCAATTCGCCGAACCTCGGCGGCCCGAGCGCCGTCGGCGACTGGGTCACCGTCGGCATGATCGCCCCGGACGCCTACAGCATCGCATCGCAAGTGCTGGTGCAAGCCAAGGCTGTCGGCATCACCGTGGTGTGGTCGGCGATCGTCTCGATCATCTCCTTCAAGGTGGTTGATCTGGTCATCGGCCTGCGTGTGCCGGAAGACGAAGAACGCGAAGGTCTGGACATCACTTCCCACGGCGAAACCGCCTACAACAAGTGATGACGTGATCCACCGGGCGGTGCGCCGCCCGGTGTCAAGAGAGAGTTACGGAGCGAGTTTGGGGATGGCATCACTGCCGTCCCCATTTTTTTTGTGCACGCTTGATAAACCCGTTTTCAGCCCGATCTGACAGAATTCCCGAATCCCCCCAGCCGTATCCGTCCAACATGGTTCCGCACCTCATCACAGCGCTCAACGGCCCGATCAACGAGCTCGAGCAGCGCATCCTGGAGTCCATGCCGGCGATCGAACGCTGGTTCCGCCTCGAATGGATGGAGCACACGCCGCCGTTCTACACCTCGGTGGACATCCGCAATGCCGGCTTCAAGCTGGCCCCGGTCGACACCAACCTGTTCCCCGGCGGTTTCAACAACCTGACGCCCGAGATGCTGCCGCTGGCGGTGCAGGCGGCCATGGCGGCGATCGAAAAGATCTGCCCGGAAGCCAAGAACCTGCTGCTGATCCCGGAAAAGCACACCCGCAACCCGTTCTACCTGATGAACGTGCAGCGACTGATGCAGATCTTCGGCCAGGCCGGCCTGAACGTGCGCCTGGGCACGCTGGACGAAGGCATCACCTCGCCCACCGACGTGGCCCTGCCCGACGGCAGCACGCTGACGCTGGAGCCGCTGGAGCGCAGCGCGCGCCGCCTGGGCCTGAAGCACTTCGACCCCTGCACCATCCTGCTGAACAACGATCTGTCTGCCGGCATTCCGAAGGTGCTGGAGAACCTGCACGAGCAATACCTGCTGCCGCCGCTGCACGCCGGCTGGGCCATGCGGCGCAAGTCGCAGCACTTCCAGAGCTACGAGGAAGTGGCCAAGAAGTTCGCCAAGCTGCTGGGCATGGACCCGTGGCTGATCAACCCGATGTTCAGCCAGTGCGGCGAAGTGAACTGGGATGAAGGCACCGGCCTCGACTGCGTGCAGACGCAGGTCGACGCGCTGCTGACCAAGATCCGCCGCAAGCACAAGGAATACGGCATCAACGAGAAGCCGTTCGTGGTGGTGAAGGCCGACAACGGCACCTACGGCATGGGCATCATGACCGTGCGTGACGCGAAGGAGCTCGACGAAGTCAACCGCCGCACCCGCAACAAGATGGGCGTGATCAAGGACGGCCAGGAAGTCACCCAGGTCATCATCCAGGAAGGCGTGCCGACCTACGAGCGCATGAACGAGGCGGTGGCCGAGCCCGTGGTCTACATGATCGACCGCTATGTGGTGGGCGGCTTCTACCGCGTGCACGCCGACCGCGGCATCGACGAGAACCTGAACGCCCCGGGCGCGAGCTTCGTGCCGCTGGCTTTCTCGGAAAGCCACCACCTGCCCAAGCCCGGTGCCAAGCCGGGCGCCAGCGCACCGAACCGCTTCTACATGTACGGCGTGATCGGCCGGCTGGCGATGCTGGCGGCCTCCTACGAACTGGAAGCCACCGACCCCGACGCCGAGGTCTACGACTGAAGCGACGGCGCCGTCACGCCCAGGGCCTGCCACAGGGCCTGCGGCTGCTGCGCCAGTGACAGCGGCACGATGTAATCGGTGAAGCCCATGGCGCGCAGGCGCCGGGCCGGCGCGCCGATGTCGAACACCGCCACGCGGCAGCCCGAGGCAATCGCCGCGCTCAGCACATAGCTGTAGGTTTCCGGCCAGATCGACGGCAGCAAGATCAGATCAGGCGCCGTCCGGGCCAGCAAGCCGGGCAACTGGGTGTCGTCATAACGGCCCAGCACATGCACGCCGGCGGCCGTCAGCGCCGCATCGTCCATCGAATAGCCCAGCAGGCTGATGCGCGTGCCCAGCTGGTCGCGCCGGCTTTGCAGCGCCAGCTGGCGCACCACCTCATAGCCCTTGATCACGCCGAGCGCGCCGATCACCGCCACATGGTGCACGGGGCCACGCTCCGCCCAGGGGCGCGGGTCGGGTGATGCCACCTCATCGTGCGGGGCCACCTGCACATCGAGGCCGGGGAAGTAGCGCGCCATGCGCTGCGCCACGTCGTCGTCGGGCACCCGCACCTGCCGGGCGGCGCGCAGCAACTCGCCGGCGTCGCGGCGCCAGGTGACGATGCTGAGCGGCTCGTCAGACGGGCCCGCCAGCGGGGCCACGCAGCGGTCACAGGTGGCCGCCTCCACGGGCTCGCCACAGAACTGCCCGTCGGCATTCACCAGGTTGATGCGCGGACACACCAGGTGGTAGTCGTGCAGCGTCACGTCCATCGACACGCCCAGCCGCTGCACCAGCGTCTGCATGTGGCGGCGAAACACGGGCGGGAAATCAACGAGGTGGTGCAGCTGCACGGCTTCCACCGCCAGCGGCTGCAGCAGGCTGATCAACTCGTCCAGCGGTTGCTGGCCTTCCAGCGGAATGAAACCCAGGTTGGGCAGCTCCAGCACATCGGGCGCACGCAGGCACAGGCCCTGCCCGTCGGCCGAGGGGCGCAGCAGCAGCACGCCACGGCCGAGCGCCTGCAGGCGCCGGGCTTCTTCGGTCTCATGGCGCGCAGTGCCGCCGCCACGGTCGTGGCTGACCATCAGCACCACCGGGCCGGGCATGGCGGCCTGGAGCCGGGCGATGTCGAGGCGGGCCCGAACGCCGCGCAGCGGATCGACTTTCAGCCAGTCGTCGATGCGCTGCTGGTAATCGGGATACAGGCCTTGCAGGGTGCTCAGTGCGGCCTGGATGCGCGGGCTGGTTTCACCCTGGAACGAGACGGAGCCCAGGTGCTCGACATACACATCGGTGGCCGCCAGATGGCGCCAACCTGCGCGGCTGGCACGCATGCACCAGTCGTTTTCCTCACCGTAGCCGCGACCGAAGCGCTCGGCGTCGAGCAGGCCGATGTCGGCCATGCAGGCCCGGCGCAGGAACATGCAGAAGCCCATGCCGGTGGGCACTTCAATGCCCACGCCGGCGTGGGCGGTGGCCATCAGGTGATCGACCTCGGCGGGCGGCAGGTCAGGCAGCGCCGCGTTGTCGGCGTTCATCAGCGGGTAGCTGAAGATCGTCGCGTTGTTGGACATCGGCGTGATGCTGGCCACCGTGGTGTCGCGGCGCGCATGGGCCGTGATGCGGCTCAGCCAGTCGGCATGCACCCGGGTGTCTGAGTTCAGGATGACCACGTCGCGCTCATCGTGCAGCGCCAGACCGCGGTTCACCGTGCCCACGAAGCCCAGGTTCTGCGGATTGACGTGCAGGCTGATCAAGCCGGCCTGTGCCAGCCAGCGCAAGCGGGCGCTCAGGGCGGGCTCGGGGCTGCAGTCGTCCAGCACCACCAGCTCGAACGGCAAGGGCTCGGCGGCGGCCAGAACCGACCACAGACAACGCAAGGTTTCCTGTGCGCCTGCATACACCGGCACCACCACATCCAGCTTGGCCGCAGCCTGCCGGGCAGCGCTGTCGCCGCGGGGCGTCAGGCCTTGCCACGGTGCATCGGCCAGGTAGTTCACGCCGTCCAGCGACTGCGGCGTCTGCCACGGCAGCAAGCCGTGGATGGGCCGCGGCACGTTCGCGGGCAAGCCCGCCAGCAGCGCGGCCATGCGGGGGTCGGCCACGCGGGCGCTCAAGACCCGGCCCATGCGCTGCGCCAGCGGCTGGTTCAGCTTCGGTGCGGTGTCAAAGCCGGTGCAGGTGGCGCGACCTTCTCGCCAGCCCCAGACCAGGTAGTGCAGCAGCGGGTCCAGCGTGCTGGCGCGCACATCGGCGTAGGTCTGCAGATAGAACGGCGCGTTGAACCACGCACTGGGCGAGTACCCCTCAAAGCGGCCGACCAGCGCGTAGTGCAGCAGACGGTTGACGCCGGGGTGGCGGCGGCCGGGCAGCTGGCCCGTGTAGAAGCGCGCATCGAACAAGGCCTGCGGCACCAGCACCCGGGCGTCGCCGTGCATCACGTAATGGCGGAGTGCCGACAAGCTGCCCAATTCGCCCGGGGCCAGCTGGCTCGCATAGAGCGTTGAATCAAACAGGCCGGTCGCGCGGGTGAGCTTGATCTCCAGGCGATCGGCCCGCGCGCTCTGGCCCGCCGTGCGGCGAAGCAACAGCAAGGTCTGCAGCGCCAGGCGGCACCACCAGCGCCTGCGCATCCAGTGCTGCAGGCGGCTTTCCAGCAACTGGGGCTGCACCTCGAAAGTGCCTGCTCCATCGCCCGGGCCAGCCTTGCTGGTGGTTGGCAACAAGGCGTCTTGCCAGCCCCAGCTCTTGGCCAGCCGCAGGGCCAGGGCCCGATCGGCCGGCAAGGCAGCGTGCATCGAGCCCGCGTGCATGAGGTGCTCGATCACCAACCGCCCGGTGCGCTCGCGCCAGGCAAGGTCACCGGAGCGATCAGCGGCCTGCAGCAGCGGCCACAGTTGCCGGCGCTCCAGCACCAGCCCGTCACCCAGCGGCTGGCCGGCGACGCGCACCTCCAGCTGCAGGATCGAGGCGTCTCCGCCGTGCAATTGGGCCCAGAGCGCGCCGGGCAACTCGATCTCGAAGCCCAGGCCCTCGGCGGGCACACCCAGCGCGTCGGCCACATCGGCCCGGTCCACCCGGCGGATGGGCACATCCACCAACGCGCCGTGGCACCACAACTCAACCGGGCCTGCCGGGCCGGACGCACACAGCGACCAGCCCTGCACAAACAGCCCCGACAGGCCGTCGAGGCCGGCCAGGAACTGAGCGGCGTCCGGATGGGCGGCCGTGGCGTCAGCCGTGTTGGCGGGCATCGCCGCTTGGTATGCAGCTTGATGGGCCGACAGATGCGCCGCCAGCGTCGCCCGCAGTGCCGGGCGGTCGGCCTCGGCGCAGTGGTACAGCGCCTGGGCGCCCCACCACACCAGCCCGGCCTGCGACAGAGCCACCTCGGGAACGGGCACCCGCGGCCCGTCACCCAGCTGCAGGCTCAGGGGAGCGGCGGGATGGGCGGCTTTGGCAGACCAGTACGCGGCTGGCAGATCGATCTCGAACCCGGGATCGACGCTGGTGGCACCGCGCGCCGCGTTGACGTCTTCCCGAGGCAAGCGCCGCAATGCACCCGCCGGCAGCACGACATCACCCAGGCGCAGGGTGAACGTCAGGTGCGCCTGGCCGGCGGCCTGCGCCGCCCAGCCCACCAGCCGGATACCGGACACGGATTCCAGCGCCATGGCCATGGCGACGGAGCCAGAGGCAGGCGCGCGGACAGTGGAGGTGGGTGACATGAACATGGGCTCAGTGGCGCCGAACCGCTTGTGCAGCGCAGCAAAAAGGAAGCGACGGGCGGATCGTGCCGTCAATGCGGGCACTGCACCACCCCCAACACATCGGGATACGCACGCTCACGGTGGCTCCACGCTGAGAACCAGGCTGCGCACCGCCCCGCCGATGACCGCCGCCCGCGCCGGGTCGCGGTTGTAGGTTTCCTGGGCGACCGAGGTGCTGAGCAGCACCCAGGCCTGCGGCTGGTTCCACTGGCTGCCGAACACCTCCACCAGTTCGTCATCACGCACATTGGCGGCCGCCTTCTTGAGCTGCCTGGCCACCGCCGCGCGCTGCGCCACCAAAAACGCCTTGAACGGCACACGCACCTCGAAGGCCCGCGCATCAAACGGCGAATGCCCGGTCGCCTCGCCCTCCGAGCGGTACAGCGCCTGGCCGCTCGCAGCTTCGTTCACCACCTGGCCCTTGGGCGGGATGGGGCCCTGCACCACCGGCATGCCGCCCTGGGCCGGGTCAAAAAACACCATGCCGCGCTGGAACCAGGCCACCTTGGCCCAGTCGCTCACCGCCGAGCGGGCGATGGCCGTGTGAAACAGGTACTGCAGCTGGCAGGCGCGGGGGCGCTCGCGGCGTTCGGCCTGGCACGAGGGGTTCAGCACCACCGCGACGATCTGCTGCTTGACCTGGGCCAGGCTGTCTTCGGTCGACGTCGGGTCGACCGACAACTGCTGGATCGACTGGCTGGAGCGGATCACCCACTCGTCGTCCACGCCTTGCCACATTGGCTGCACGGCCGGCCCGGACGCCGGCTGGCGCCAGATGGCGAACGCCCCGGCAATGTAGGCATTGGCGCCGCGGCCGTTCTGCCCGGCGGCATCAAACGGGCCGAACTGCGGCGCGCGGCCGCGGGCATCAGGACCGCTGGGGGTGTAGAGGCCCAATCCGGTTTGCCCCGGCGTGGCGTTGACTTGCAAAAACGGCGTGGCGCCCGCTTCATCGGCCGACAAGCCGGCGCAGCCTTCCGAGCGCGGCGACGGCATCCACACCCGGCGGCGGGCCTCCTCACCCGCGGGCAGGCCGGTGAACGCCGCCAGCGGCTGGCCCTTGCCCAACTCGGCCTCCCGGCTGCTCAGCACCGCGCCGGCCGAGGTCGCCATCGTGGCGGACGACGGACAGCCTCGCGACTGCCCGTAAAACGCCAGCTTCACACCGGGCTGGAAAAACGTCGGCGACGCCTTCGGATTGAAGCCGGTGTAGACCGACTCGGCGAGCATCTGGCTGGTGTAGGCCGGCGAGAGCAAGTCAATGCGGGCAGGGGCGACAGGTGGTGCGGCGACGGCCGCGCCCGTGAGCCCTGCCCAGGCCAGCAACAACAAGGCCCGTGCCAGCACCAGACCGCGGGCGCTCATGCCCTGTCCACCAGATCCTGCACGAGCACCTTTTCGGTCGTGTAGGGTTTGACGCCGCGTCCACGCAGTTCGGCCAGAAAATCGAAGAAGGCCGGCATCTGGTCCACCGGTGCGCCCTTCAGGTCCCACGGCGCAAATTCCCACCAGCGGCTGCGCAGCAGGCGGTCTACCCGCTTCTCGGCGAATCGGAAACGCTTGACCACCGCCGGCACGCCCGCCACCAGCGCATACGGCGGCACATCCTTCGTGACCACCGAGTACGCCGCGATGCAGGCGCCGTCGCCAATGTGCACGCCCGGCGCGATGAAAGCCCCGTGGCCGATCCAGACATCGTTGCCGATCACGGTTTCCTTCAGCACGACCGGGGGCGACTGGCGGGGGAAATCACGGCCGGGTTGCAAGTCGATGCCGGGAGGGGCCGGGCGGTCGAGCACATCCTGATAGCCCTGGTAGAAAAAAGGCGAGGTACTGAACCAGTGCATCGGATGGGGGTGGCGGCCGACCTGCACGTCTTCCCCGAACGAGCAATAGCGGCCGATGCGGCAGGCGAAGTAGGAGCCGCTGACCCCGTAGCTGAACGCACCCATCTCCAGCGAGTGCGACGCTTTCATCCATTTCAGACTCAGGGGCGGCTCCAGCAAGGCTTTGGCCGGCACGGTGTCCCCGGGGCTGAGCAGCATTGAGACTCCGCGTTGAGCCAGCCGATCAATCAGGAGTTGAGTCAAACGCACGGTCATGGGCACATCTCTTGAAGGAGCGGAAACTGACTCTAGCAGCGTGGCGCGGAGGCACCACCGCCGCCGAGGCCTGCAAACACGGGGGTGCCGACGTTTACACTGCCGCCCATGGATGTGCGTTCCCGCAGGATGCAAGAAGTTCCCGCAGCACACTTTCCCTTCCCACCAGACCGCCTGTGCGGCCTGGCACTGCCGGCCGTGCAAGCGGCCTTGGCGGAGTTTCCATGAGCTCACACGACTCGCGCACACCGGCCACCGGTGGCGCACTGGCCACGCTGACACTCGCCGCCCTCGGCGTCGTCTACGGCGACATCGGTACCAGCCCGCTGTACGCGATGAAGGAAGTTTTTCACGCCGGCCACGTGAAGG
The DNA here is from genome assembly GCF_038066635.1 of Ideonella margarita. Lineage (NCBI taxonomy): Bacteria > Pseudomonadati > Pseudomonadota > Betaproteobacteria > Burkholderiales > Sphaerotilaceae > Ideonella > Ideonella margarita. Next base: position 122,398 of record NZ_JBBUTI010000003.1, read on the forward strand.
CTACGCCGGACAACGTGCTCGGTGTGCTGAGCCTGATCTTCTGGACGATGACCATCATCGTCTCGCTGAAGTACGTGCTGCTGATCCTGCGCGCCGACAACAACGGCGAAGGCGGCCTGATCGCCATGCTGGCCCTGGCCACCACCGCCGTGAAAGACCGCCCCAGCCTGCGCCGGGTGCTGATGGTGGTGGGCCTGTTCGGCACCGCGATCTTCTACGGTGACGGGGTCATCACCCCGGCCATCTCCGTGCTGTCGGCCGTGGAAGGCCTGGGCGTGGCCGAGCCCAGCCTGAACGCCTGGGTCATCCCGATCACGCTGATGGTGCTGACCGGTTTGTTCTCCGTGCAGCGCTTCGGCACCAGCGGCATCGGCAAGTTCTTCGGCCCGATCACCTTTGTGTGGTTCCTGGTGCTGATCGCGCTCGGCCTGCCCCACGTGCTGGACAACCCGGCCGTGCTGGTGGCGCTGAACCCGATGTACGCCATCAACTTCTTCATCGCCAACCCGCTGGTCGCCTTCATCGGCCTGGGCGCGGTGGTGCTGTGCGTGACCGGCGGCGAAGCGCTGTATGCCGACATGGGCCACTTCGGCCGCCGGCCGATCCGCATCGCCTGGTACGGCATGGTGATGCCGGCGCTGGTGGTGAACTATTTCGGCCAGGGCGCGATGCTGCTGGACAACCCGGAAGCGGTGGTGAATCCGTTCTTCATGATGGCGCCGGAGTGGGCGCAGCTGCCGCTGGTGTTTCTGGCCACGGCCGCCACGGTGATCGCCTCGCAGGCCCTGATCACGGCCGCCTTCTCGGTCACCAAGCAGGCCATCCAGCTGGGCATCCTGCCGCGCATGGCGGTGCGCCACACCTCGGTGAAGGAAGCCGGCCAGATCTACGTGCCCTTCGTGAACTGGGGCCTGTTCGTCTTCATCGTGCTGGCGGTGGCCCTGTTCAAGAGCTCGTCGAACCTGGCCTCGGCCTACGGCATCGCCGTGACGCTGGACATGACCATCACCACCGTGATGACCTTCTTCGTCATCCGCTACGGCTGGAAGTACCCGCTGGTGCTCTGCCTGGCCGCCACCGGCTTCTTCTTCATCATCGACATCACCTTCTTCCTGTCGAACCTGCTCAAGCTGATCGCCGGGGGCTGGTTCCCGCTGGTCATCGGCACCGGCATGTTCGTGCTGATGCTGACCTGGAAGCAGGGCCGCGCCCTGATGCGCCACCGCGTGCGCGACGAGGCCATCGAGCTCAGCGGCTTCCTGGATGCCGTGTTCGTCAGCCCGCCGGTGCGCGTCAGCGGCACGGCCGTGTTCCTGGTGGCAGACGAAGGCCTGACGCCGAACGCGCTGATGCACAACCTGAAGCACAACAAGGTGCTGCACGAGCACAACCTGTTCGTCACGGTGAAGCACCACGAGGTGCCGTGGATCGGCTTCGACAAGCGGCTGACGATGAAGTCGCTGGGCCACGACTGCTGGCAGGTCACGCTGAACTTCGGCTTCAAGAACGACCCGGATGTGCCCGAGGCACTGAAGCTGCTGGAAGGCCGCGGCGTGCCCATGGACGACATGGACACCAGCTACTTCCTCTCGCGCGACACCGTGATCCCGACCTTCGGCGACGGCATGGCCATGTGGCGCGAACGCCTGTTCGCCAGCATGCACCGCAATGCCGCCGACATGGCCGACTTCCTGAACCTGCCGGCCAACCGCATCGTGGAACTGGGCGCCAAGGTCGAAATCTGACCGGACGCTGATCGATGCGCTGGTTGAAGGATGTGTCGCTGTCCGCCGGCGTGGCGGGCTTCGTCGCGGTGCTGGTGGGCTTCACCAGTTCGGTGGCGGTGGTGTTTGCCGCTGCGCAGGCGCTGGGTGCCACACCAGCGCAAACCGCCTCCTGGATCTGGGCGCTGGGCCTGGCGATGGGCCTGTGCAGCCTGGGTCTGTCGCTGCACTACCGCCAGCCGGTGCTGGTGGCCTGGTCGACCCCGGGCGCCGCACTGATCGCCGCCACCCAGGGCGTGGCGATGAGCGACGCGATCGGCGCCTTCCTGCTGTGCGGCGCCCTGATTGCCCTGGCGGGTTACAGCGGCCTGTTCGAGCGCGTGATGGACCGCATCCCGATGGCCATTGCCGCTGCGCTGCTGGCCGGCGTGCTGGCGCGCTTTGGTCTGGACGCGGTGCTGGCCACCCGCAGCGCACCCGTGCTGGTGCTGGCCATGGCGGCCGCCTACCTGGCGGGCAAGCGCTGGTGGCCGCGTTACGCCGTGCCCGGCGTGCTGCTGGCCGGTGTGGCGGTAGCGGCGGCCCGGGGGCAATTGCACCTGGGTGATGTGCAGGCCGGCCTGGCGATGCCCGTGTGGACCAGCCCGACCTGGTCGGCCAGCACATTGCTGGGCATTGGCGTGCCCCTGTTCGTGGTGACGATGGCCTCGCAGAACCTGCCCGGCGTGGCGGCGCAGCGCGCCTCGGGCTTCCGCATCCCGGTGTCACCGGTGGTGGGTGCCACCGGCATCGCCACGCTGCTGGCTGCGCCGTTTGGCGGGTTCACGGTGAACCTGGCGGCCATCACCGCCGCCATCTGCATGGGCCCCGAGGCCCACGAAGACCCGAAACGCCGCTACACCGCCTCGGTGATGGCGGGCTTTTTCTACCTTGCCATGGGCCTGGCCGGCGGCACGGTGGCGGCCCTGCTGGCCGCCTTCCCGCGCGAGCTGGTGGTGGCCGTGGCGGGCCTGGCCCTGATGGGCACGATCGGTGGTGGCTTGGCCGCCGCGCTGAAGGACGAGCAGCACCGCGACGCCGCCACGCTGACCTTCCTCGTCACGCTCTCTGGCCTGAGCATGGCCGGCATCGGCTCGGCTTTCTGGGGCGTGGTGGCGGGTGGCCAGGCGCTGATGGCCACCCACCGGCGCTGAAGCTCAACGGGCCGGCGCGCTGGTCGACGTGGGCGCAGACTCCGCGTTTGCGGATGTCGTTGCTGGTACGGCCAGCACCTGCCTGAGCACCCCCAGCTGCTTGCGCACCGCCGGGCCCACCAGTTCATCCAGGCGCTGATCGTCGCTCGTCGTGGCCACACCAGCCGCCAGCAGGCGCTCACGCATCTGGGCCACCGGAACACCCCCCACCTGGGCCAGCACCGTCAAGGGCGCACGGGCCAGGGCCTGCACCGGCACGGCGAACGGCGGGCCGTCCTGCTTCTGGCTGCCCAGCAGCGGAAAGAACGACAGGCCCAGCACCAGCACGAATGCGCCCACCACCGCCTGCCCACGCTGGCCCTTGAGGTGGCGCTTGAACGGCGCGAGGTTGGTCAGCACGTGCGCCACCACCGCGGCCACCAGCACCCAGCTCAGCCATTCATGGGCGAGCTTGTTCAGCGCGATGTCGAAATGGAAGAACATCAGCACGCCGGTGACGGCCGACAGTGTAAAGGCGCCGATGGTGGCGGGGGTGACCCAGTCGCGTTGAAGACGCATGGTGGCGGTGTGGCTTGAAATGGAAAGTGGCCAGTTTGTGGCTCGCGCGTTGCTGCGTGCTTGCTGCCGCACGACAAAACATGTCAACCCCGCGCCGGCAAGCCTCGCAGCTTCGGTGCACACTGGCGCCCTGTTGCCGCACACTGCCTGAACGCACGCCACCATGAACATCCTGTTTGTTGCCGACCCCCTGGACAGCTTCAAGACCTACAAGGACTCCACCTTCACGATGATGCGTGAGGCTGCAGCCCGCGGCTGGAACCTGCTGGCCTGCCAGCCCCAAGACCTGCACTGGCAGCGTGGTGGCCAGGTCAGTGCCCGCATGCGGCAGGTGCGGCTGACCGGTCGCTCCGGCAAGGGCGTGACCGACTGGTTCGAGGACACCGGCAGCGACGTGCGTGCACTCGCCAGCGTCGACGCCGTGGTGATGCGCAAGGACCCGCCCTTCGACAGCGAATACTTCTACGCCACCCACCTGCTGGAGCGCGCTGAAGTGGAAGGTGCGCGGGTCTTCAACTCGCCGCGCGCCCTGCGCGACCACCCCGAGAAGCTCGCCATCCTCGAGTTCCCGGAATTCATCGCGCCCACGCTGGTCACCCGCAGCGAAGCCGACATCCGCGCCTTCCACGCCGAGCAGCGCGACATCATCCTCAAGCCGCTCGACGGCATGGGCGGCATGGGCATCTTCCGCGTGCGTGACGACGGCCTGAACCTCGGCGCGATCATCGAAACCCTGAACCGCGACGGCGCGCAGACCGTGATGGTGCAGCGCTACCTGCCCGAGATCGTCGACGGCGACAAGCGCGTGCTGGTGATCGACGGCGAGCCCGTGCCGTTCAGCCTGGCGCGCATTCCGCAGGGCGGTGAAGTGCGCGGCAACCTGGCGGCCGGCGGCAAGGGCGTGGCCCGCCCCCTCACCGAGCGTGACCGCGAGATCGCCGCCGCCATCGGCCCGAAGCTGGCCGAGCGCGGCCTGCTGCTGATCGGCCTGGACATCATCGGCACGCACCTCACCGAGATCAACGTGACCAGCCCGACCTGCTTCCGCGAAATCCACGACCAGGCGGGTTTCGACGTGGCGGCGCGCTTCATCAGCGCACTGGAAGGCCGGCTGGGTCGCTGAGCTTCGCTGGGGGTCAGGCGGGGGCCGAGACCGGCCCTCGCACCACCAGCTGGTCACGCCCGGCCGCCTTGGCCTCGTAGAGCGCGTGGTCGGCCCGGTCGAGCAGCTGGTCGAGGGATTCCCCCTCGGTGCCCACATCCACCGCGCCCATCGAGAAGCGCACGCCGTGGGGCACGGGCAAGCCCAGCACCTCCACCGCGGAAAACGCGCTGCGCAGCCGGTCAAACACGGCCGGCATGTCGGCCAGCGCGCTGCCCGGAATCACCAGCAGGAACTCCTCGCCACCCAGGCGCCCGAAGCGGTCATGGCTGCGCAGCACATGGGCCGAGGCCTTGGCCAGCGCCTTGAGCACGGCATCGCCCGTGGCATGGCCGTGCACGTCGTTGACCTGCTTGAAGTGGTCGATGTCGATCAGCGCCAGCACGCACGGGCCTTGCCAGCGCTGCGCCTGCTCGATCTGGGCCTGGGCCGCCGCACGGATGGCGCGCCGGTTGGGCAGGCCGGTGAGCTCGTCACGCAGCGCCAGCTCGGCCAGTTGCCGGCGATGCCGCCAGCCACGCACCACCATCACCACCGCGCCCACCAGCAGCAGGCACGCCGCGCCCAGCGCCGTCCACAGCGCGCGCTGGCCGGCCTCGCGGGCCTGCAGCGCCAGCTGGGCGGTTTCGGTCTGGCGCCGCAGTTCGGTGGTTTCAACGTCACGCCGCGCCGTTTCGTAGCGGGCCTGCAGGCGCAGCATCTGGGTGTCGCGCTGGCCTTCCAGGCTCTGGCCGCGCAGCTGGTTGGCGCGCTGCAGCTCGGCATACGCACGCGCATGCTGACCCAGCAGCGCCAGCGCTTCGGCCATCGCCTGGGCAAGCTCCGCCCGGCGGGCCGGCGGCACATTGGCAGCATCGGCGCGGCGGGCAGGCTCCAGGGCCGCGGCCACGTCCGGGCGCTTGAGCGCCGTCATGGCCTTGAGCACCAGCATATGGGCTGCTGTCAGGCGCAGCTGGTTGCCCTGGGCCTCCATGAGCGGCAGGGCACTGCGGGCCATTTGCAGCGCGCTTTCTGCGTCGCCCATCAACAGCATCATCTCGCCGGCCCGAATCTGGCCCGCCGCCACGCCGGCCTTGTCGCCGAGGTCCTGGCTCAGGGCCAGGGCGCGCAGGAAGTGGTCACGGGCCGAGCCGGGCAGGCGCGCGGCGTTCAGCGCACCACCCAGCTCGAACTCGATCAGGCTGCGCTGGAAGCGCGCCGGCAGCTTGTCGAGCCGGGCCAGCGCACGCTGGAAATAATCTTCGGCCTGCCCCACCGCCGGCACCTTGCCGCTGACCCGGCCGCTCAGCGAGCCGAGCTGGGTGATGGCTGAAACCTCCAGATCGAGGTAACCCGTCTCCGCGGCACAGCGCTCGATGGCCTCGGCGGCCGCCCAGGCGTCGTCGTTGTTGCCCACGTCCACCAGAGCCCACAACTCGACGCTGTCGACTTCGCAGAGCAGGTCGGGCATGCCGAGCGGCACCGCCTCGCGGCGCAGCGACAGCACACGCGCCATCAGCTCGACCGTGGGCACCAGCCGCACGTCGGCCAGCGCCTGGGTGGTGCCCAGCCACAGCCGGTGCATCGGGCCGGCGCCCGGCCAGGTGGCCAGCAGGCGGCGGGCTTCGGCCAGGTAGCCTGCGCTGCGCTGGGCGTCTTCCAGGGTGGTGGCCATGCGGGCGCTGCCGAGCAGCATCCAGAACTGGGTTTCCACGTCCTGGGCCGCGCGGGCCTTGGCGAGCTTCTGCTGGCTCCAGTCCAGCCCGCCCTGGGGGTCGTCGAGCGCCATGGCGTCGAGCTCCTGCCAGGCGGGCGGGCGGGCGTGGGCAGACGCTCCGCCGAGGGCCAGTGCCAGCAGCAAAATCCCGCCGACGGACAAGCGGCGAGGACCCCGTATCTGTCTCCAGAACCCACCCAACAGCTTTTTCATTGTGAGCTGATTGTGGTGCAGTTGGGCACGCCGTGAAACCCCCGGCGGCCACACAGGGGACAATCGGGGTTATGGCATTGCTGACCCTCACCAACGCGCACCTCGCGTTCGGCCACGTGGCGCTCCTCGACGGCGCTGATTTTTCACTCGAAGCTGGTGAGCGCGTAGCGCTGATCGGACGCAACGGCACAGGCAAATCCTCGCTGCTGAAGATCCTGGCCGGGCAGGACAAGCCCGATGACGGAGAGTTGCAGGTACAGGGCGGTGTGCAGCGCTTCTATGTGCCGCAGGAACCACAGTTCGCCGAAGGCGCCACGGTGTTCGACGCCGTGAGCGAGGGCCTGGCGGAAATCAAATCGCTGCGCGAACGTTATGAGCGCCACGACCCGGCCGACGACCTGGACGCGGTGCAGACCCGCATCGAAGCCCTGGACGGCTGGAACTGGGAGCGCCGGGTGGATGAGACCCTGCAGCGCCTGCACCTGAAGCCCGAAGCGCTGGTGGCGTCGCTCTCTGGCGGTACCAAGAAGCGCGTGGCGCTGGCCCAGGCCCTGGCCGCCAACCCCGACGTGCTGCTGCTCGACGAGCCGACCAACCACCTGGACCTCGATGCCATCACCTGGCTGGGCGAGCTGCTGAAGGCCTTCCGCGGCGCGCTGGTGCTGATCACCCACGATCGCGCCTTCCTCGACGTGGTCTCCACCCGCATCCTGGAACTGGACCGCGGCCAGCTGCGCAGCTACCCCGGCAACTTCAGCGAATTCGAAGGCGCCAAGCAGCGCGAGCTGGAAGCCGAGGCCCAGGCCAACGCCCGTTTCGACAAGCTGCTGGCGCAGGAAGAAATCTGGATCCGCAAGGGCGTCGAAGCCCGCCGCACCCGCAGCGTGGCGCGTGTCCAGCGCCTGCAGGAGCTGCGCTCGGAGCGCGCTTCGCGCCGCGACGTGCAAGGCAAGGTGCGGCTCGACATCGACCGCGGCACCACCTCGGGCAAGCTGGTGGCGGAGCTGGAGAACGTCACCAAGGGCTACGGTGGCGCACCGCTGGTGAAGGACTTCACCGCCTCGCTGATGCGCGGCGACAAGATCGGCCTGGTCGGCCCGAACGGCGCGGGCAAGACCACGCTGCTCAAGCTGATCCTGGGTCAGCTGCAACCCGACAGCGGCGTGATCCGCACCGGCACCAACCAGACCATCGCCTACTTCGACCAGATGCGCGATGCGCTGAACCCCGAAGCCACGCTGGCCGACACCATCAGCCCGGGCAGCGAGTGGATCGAGATCGGCAACCAGCGCAAGCATGTGAAGAGCTACCTCAGCGACTTCCTGTTCTCGCCGGCCCGCGCCAACTCGCCCGTGAAGAGCCTGTCGGGCGGTGAGCGCAACAGACTGCTGCTGGCCCGACTGTTCGCACGCCCCGCCAACATCCTGGTGATGGACGAGCCGACCAACGACCTCGACATCGAAACCCTGGAGCTGCTGGAAGAGCTGCTGACCGACTACAACGGCACCGTGTTCCTGGTCAGCCACGACCGGCGCTTCGTTGACAACGTGGTCACCAGCGTCATCGCCTGGGAGGGGGACGAGGCCCCGGGCCGCTGGCGCGAATACGAAGGCGGCATCGAGGACTGGCTGGTGCAGCGTGACCGCAGCCGTGCCGCCGCAGCCGCTGCTGCCAAGGCCGCCCCTGCCCCCACGCCGCCGGCCCCTGCTGCAGCCCCGGCCGCAGCGGTGAAGCCGCGTGTGAAGCTGAGCTACAAGGACCAGCGTGAGCTGGACGAGTTGCCCGGCCGCATTGCGGCGCTGGAAGCCGAACAGGCCACGCTGGCCGCGCAACTGGCCGGCACCGAGCTGTATGGCCAGGGTGCCGCACGCATCGCCGAAGTGACGGCGCGCCACGGCGCCATCGACGAGCAGCTGCTGGGCCTGATGGAGCGCTGGGAAGCCCTCTCGAACCGCTGACCGGGCTTTGCCTCGGAGAGGGCCGGCGACCAGGTCGGCGGCCCTCGGTGCCCACCCGGCCGGCCCGGGCGGCCGCCACAATGCCGACGGATGCGATCGGCCAATGTCACCTCCTTCAAGGGCAACAAAGCCCACCTGCCCAGCAAGCCGTGCACGGTCTGCGGCCGCGACATGGTCTGGCGCAAAGCCTGGGCCCGCAACTGGGACGAGGTGAAGGTGTGCTCGGAGCGCTGCCGCCAGGACGGCCGGCGCGAGGTGCGCAGGGCCAAGGCCGGTGGTGGTGGCAGCAACAACAGCAGTAGCCACGGCGGGTCGCAGCCATGACGCCCATCCAGCGCTGGACACCCGTTGAGGGCCAGCCCCAGCAAGTCGCTGACCCGGCCGCCGCACGCGCCGCGCTGCGGCAACTCAGGCCCGCCGATTACGCCCACAGCCGCAACCACCTCGGTGGCGCGGTGACAGGCCTGTCGCCCTGGCTGACCCACGGCGTGATCGACCCGCCCGATGTGGCCGCTGCGGCCGAAGCCGCACTCGGCAGCCCCCTGCCCCCGGGCCATGCGCTGACGCTGCAGCTGGCCTGGCGTGAGTACTTCCTGCACGTGGCAGAGCACCGCGGCGCGGGCCTGCTGCAATCGCTGCATGAAGGCCCGCTGCCGGATGCGCTGTATGCCAGCACCGTGCCCGACGATGTGCGCGCCGGCCGCACCGGCGTGCCGGTGATTGACCAGGCCGTGCACCAGCTGCATGCCTGCGGCTGGCTGCACAACCATGCGCGCCTGTGGCTGGCCAGCTACCTGGTGCACATGCGCCGCGTGCACTGGCGCGCCGGCGCCGACTGGCTGCACGCGCTGCTGCTGGACGGTGACCTGCCCAGCAACCACCTGAGCTGGCAATGGGTGGCAGGCACCGGCAGCCACAAGCCCTACGTATTCAACGCCGACAACGTGGCGCGCTTTGCGCCGCGCGCCTGGCACAGCCCCGGCACGGTCATCGACACCAGCTACGAGCAGCTCGATGCCATCGCCCGCGGGCAGGTCGCCCTGCCCCAGCCGTACCGCGCGGCACAACAGGCGGCCGTGGGTTCGGACGCGCCCGTCGTGTCATCAGCACCGCCAACTGAGCTTGCCGCGCTGCTGCAGCCACCCGCTGCTGGCGCTCCCGAGTGGGCCGGGCAGCCGGTGTGGCTGGTACACCCCTGGGCGCTGGGCGACGTGCCAGATGACCTGCCGCCGAACACCGTGGTGCTGGCCGTGCTGTGCGAGGAATTCCACCGCGCCTGGCCCTGGTCGGCGCAGCGCTGGCAGTTCGTGCTGCCGCGCATGGCCGCACTGGCCCGCAGCCGCGGCGCCGACGCTGGCGTCATCAGCGGCACCTCCAACACCTTGCTGGGCCTGTTGAAGCACGCCGGGCCGGTGATGGCGCGCCAGACCTGGCAGCCGCATTACCGCGAACTGCTGGAGGCTGGCCGGGTGACCACGCGGCCCGTGCCGGCGCGCTGCACTTCGCCTGACACGGTGTGCGCGTCGTTCTCGAAGTTCTGGTCCCGCCAGCCCGGCGCCGAGCGTTTCAGCCACCGACGATGAGGCCGGGCGCGGGTATGCTGCGCGCACACCCGCATACCCTGACGGAGACCACAATGACCTTGTCTTTGCGACGACGCGACTGGCTGACCCGGCTGGCCGCTTTCGCCGGCACCAGCGGCCTGCCGCTGGCCACTTTTGCAGCCCCGCTGCTGCATGTTCCCCCGATGACCCTGACCCGCCGCACCCTGGCCAATGGCCTGGACGTGGTGGCGCAACCCGGCGGTGCCGGTGGCAGCGTCAGCGTGCAGGTCTGGTACCGCGTCGGCGGCAAGGACGACCCGGTGGGCCGCTCCGGCTTCGCCCACCTGTTTGAACACCTGATGTTCAAGGCCACCCGCCATCTGAAGAGCGAACAGTTCGACCGCCTCACCGAAGACGTCGGCGGCCAGAACAACGCCTTCACCGCTGAAGACGTGACGGCCTACCAGAACGTCGTGCCTTCGCACCACCTGGAGCGACTGCTGTGGGCCGAGGCCGAGCGCATGTCCAACCTCAGCGTGGACGACGCCGGCTTCAAGAGCGAACGTGCCGTGGTGCAGGAGGAATTCCGCCAGCGCGTGCTGGCCGCGCCCTACGGCCGGCTGTTCGAAGCCATCGCGCCGAATGCGTTTGATGTGCACCCGTACAAGCGGCCGGTCATCGGCAGCATCGAAGACCTGGACGCCGCCACGCTGGACGACGTGCGCGCCTTCCACGCCACCTACTACCGGCCCGACAACGCCGTGCTCATCGTCACCGGTGATTTCGACCCGGCCGAGCTGAACCGGTGGGTGGACCGCTACTTCGCGCCGCTGAAGCACCCGGCCGGTGCCGTGCCGCGCGTGACCGTGAAAGAGCCCGTGCGCACCGCCAGCCGCGAGGTGGCCCTGACCGGCCCCAACGTGCCGCTGCCGGCCACGCTGATGATCTGGCAAGGCCCGTCGGCCCGCCACCCGGACCGCGCTGCGCTGCAGGTCGCCCAGGCGCTGCTGTCGGCCGGTGAATCGGCCCGCATGAATGAATCACTGGTGTACCGCCAGCAAGTGGCGCAGAGCGCGGGCTTCGAGGCCCAGTTCTACACCGACGCGGGCTCGCTGGTGGCCTACGCCATCGCGGCCGGCAAGCAGCAACCCAAGGCGCTGGTGAAGCCCTTGATGGCCGAGCTGGAACGCCTGGCCCGCGGCCCGATCAGCGCCGCCGAGCTCGACAAGGTGCGCAGCCAGCTGCTGACCACCGCCCTCACCGCCCGCCAGACCCCGCTGGGCCGCGCTGACGCGATCGGCTGGGCGATGATTCACCACGACGATCCACAGGCCGCCAACCTGGCGCTCACGCAGTTGCAGGCCGTCACGGCCGCCGACGTGCAGCGCGTGCTGCGCACCTGGGTGCTGGGCCGCCCCCGCACCACCCTCAGCTACACCGCCCAAGCCCGCAAGGAGGGTGCATGATCCGCCGCCATCACCCCACCCTGGCCGCCGTGGCGCTGGCCGTTTTCAGCCTGCTGGGCAGCAGCGCCGCATTGGCCGCACCCGGTGTGGACGAGCCGCCGGTGCCCGGCACGCCGCGCCCGCTGCAGCTGCCCGCGATGCACGACAGCGCCCTGCCGAACGGCGTGCGCGTGATCGTGGTGCCGCGCGCCGACCTGCCGCTGGTGAGCGTGGCGCTGCACCTGCGCCTGGGCGCCGCCGCTGACCCGGACGGCCAGGCCGGCCTCGCCAGCCTCACCAACACCTTGCGCACCAAGGGCGCCACCCGCGGTGGCAAGGCCCTGGACGCGACCCAGCTGGCGCGCCAGGCCGAAGCCCTGGGCGGCACGCTGGAGGCCGTCACCAACTGGGGTGGCAGCACCATCAGCACCACCGTGGCCAGCTCGAAGCTGGCCGAGGCCCTGGCGCTGGTGGCCGACACCCTGATGCAACCCACGCTGAAGGCCCAGGAGCTGGCGCGCCTGCGCGAGCAGACCGCCGACGGCCTGAAATTCTCGATGTCAGACCCGATGGCGCTGGCCGGCCTGGCCGCGCGCCGCGCCTGGTGGGGCAGCGCCGTGTATGGCGGCTCCCTCACCCCGGCCAGCCTGGCCCGCATCACGCTGGCCGATGTGCAGGCCTTCCACCGCCAGCAGCTGCGGCCGGAACTCGCCACGCTGGTCATCAGCGGTGACGTGACGCCCGAGCAGGGCCTGGCCCTGGCCACCCGCCAGCTCGGCGGCTGGCGCGGCAACCGCATGGCCCTGCCGCAAGCCCGGCAAGAACCTGCCAGCCCGGCCACCCCCGCCACGGTGCTGATCAACCTGCCTGGCGCCGGCCAGAGCGGCGTGGTGGTGATGGCGCCCGGCGTGCCTGCAGCCTCGCCGCAGCGCCGCGTGGCGCAGGTGGCGGGTGCGGTGCTGGGCGGCGGCTACTCGGCCCGGCTGAACACCGAGGTGCGCATCAAGCGCGGCCTGAGCTACGGCGCGTCCGCCAGCCAGGAATACCAGCCGGTGGGCGGCGTGCTGAGTGCCGCCACGCAAACCAACCACCCCACCGCCGCGCAGGTGGCCTTGCTGATGCAGGGCGAGATCCTGAAGCTCGGCACCGAAGCCCCGTCGGCAGAAGAGCTGGGCGCGCGTCAGGCTACGCTGGTGGGCAACTTCGGCCGGCAGGTGGAAACCACCGCGGGTCTGGCCGCCTCGGTGCTCGACCAGGTGGTGCGCCAGCGCCCGTTGACCGAGCTGCGCCAGTTCGCGCCCGAGGTGATGGCCGTCACGCCCGAGCAGGTGCGCAGCTTTGCGGCTAGCCAGTGGCCGGCCAGCGCGCTGCGCACGGTCATCGTAGGTGATACTGCCGCTGCCGGCGACAGCCTGAAAGCGCTCGACCCGAAGGCCTTGCAGATCGACGCTGCCAAGCTCGATCTGGACGCCGGGAAGCTCAGCCGATGAGCCAGCCGCCGCTGCGCCATCTGGTCGTCGTGCTGGGCGACCAGCTCGACCTCGACGCAGCGGCCTTCGACGGCTTTGATGCGGCCGTCGATGCGGTGTGGATGGCCGAGGTGGCGGGTGAATCGACCCGCATCACCTCGGGCCAGCCACGCACCGCGCTGTTCCTCTCGGCCATGCGGCACTTCGCGCAGGCGCTGCGCGCGGCAGGCCGGCCGCTGCACTACCGGCAGCTGGATGACGCCGACAACACCCACACCCTGGCCAGCGAGTTGCAGGCCAGCCTGGCTGCGCTGAAGCCAGAGGCCATCGTGCTGACCGCGCCGGGCGACTGGCAGGTGTGGCAAAGCATCAAGGCCGTGGCCAAGGCGGCGGAGGTGCCGGTGGACGTGCGCGACGACCGGCACTTCTACGCCACGGTGCGTGAATTTGCCGCGCATGCCCAGGGCCGCAAGCAACTGCGGCTGGAGTACTGGTACCGCGAGCTGCGCCAGCGCCACGGCGTGCTGATGCAGCGCAGCCCCGATGGCACCATGAGCAAGTTGCCCGTGGGCGATCAATGGAATTTCGACGCTGACAACCGCGCCGCCTTTGGCCGCGACGGCCCGGGTCTGCTGCCCGCACCCATGCGCTTTGCGCCTGACGACATCACCCTGGAAGTGATCCGCGTGGTGCGCGAGCACTTCCCCACGCACCCGGGTGATCTGGATGCTTTCGACTGGCCGGTGACGCGCGCCGAAGCCCTGCGCGCCCTGAGCGATTTCATCGACCACCGCCTGCCCTTGTTCGGTCAGTTCCAGGACGCCATCTGGCCGGGTGAGCCGTGGCTCTATCACTCGCGCCTGGCAGCGGCGATGAACCTGAAACTGCTGAACCCGCGCGAGGTGGTGAACGCGGCTGAGGCCGCCTTCCACAGCGGCCATGCGCCGCTGCCGGCGGTGGAAGGTTTCATCCGCCAGATCCTCGGCTGGCGCGAATATGTGCGTGGCATCTACTGGACGCAGATGCCGGCTTATGCCGAGCGCAATGCGCTGGAAGCCCACGCCGATCTGCCTGCGTTTTACTGGACCGGCGACACGCCGATGGCCTGCCTGAAAGACGCCATCGGGCAGACGCTGAAGCTGGGTTACGCCCACCACATCCAGCGCCTGATGGTGACCGGCCTGTACGCCTTGCTGCTGGGCGTGAAGCCGCAGCAGGTGCACGAGTGGTACCTGGGCGTGTATGTGGACGCGGTGGAGTGGGTGGAGTTGCCCAATGTGCTGGGCATGAGCCAGTTCGCCGATGGTGGGCTGATGGCCAGCAAGCCTTATGCGGCCAGCGGCGCCTACATCGCCCGGCAGAGCCCGCTGTGCAACCAGTGCCGCTTCAAGCCCACGCAATCGACGGGCGATGCGGCCTGTCCGTTCACCGTGCTGTACTGGGATTTCGTGGCTCGCCATGAAGACCTGCTGGCGCGCAACCCGCGCACGGTGATGCAGGTGCGCAACCTGGCGCGCAAGTCGGAAGCCGACCGCGCCGAGGTGGCGGAGAAGGCGCAGGCACTGCGCGAAGGGCGCTGGCCGGCGCCTGACAAGGCCACTTGAGCGCGACATGAAAAACGCCGGCACGAGGCCGGCGTTGCACACATCAAATTGACGTTCAGTGGCCTGATGCGCCGGAAGCGCCAAGGCCGGTTTCAGAGCGCACTTGCTGCGCTTCGAAATCAGCCCGTTCCTTGGCCGCTTGCGGGCTGCGGTCGAGCACCGAGAACAACCAGATGCCGACGAAGCCGATGGTCATCGAGAACAAGGCCGGCGAGGTGTACGGGAACCAGGCCGAGCCCTTCGGATAACCCAGCGTGGCTTCCCACACCGACGGCGAGACCACCGTCAGGCCGACCGACGAGATCAGGCCGAGGAAGCCGCCGATGACCGCGCCCTTGGTGGTGCAGTCCTTCCACAGCACGCTCATGAAGAGCACCGGGAAGTTGGCCGAGGCCGCGATGGCGAAGGCCAGGCTCACCATGAAGGCGATGTTCTGCTTTTCGAACACGATGCCCAGCGTGACGGCCAGTGCGCCCAGGCACAGCGTGGTGATGCGCGAGACCTTCAGCTCTTTCGCGCTGTCGGCCTTGCCGCCCTTGAAGACCGTGGCGTACAGGTCATGCGACACCGCCGAGGCGCCCGAGAGCGTCAGGCCGGCCACGACCGCCAGGATGGTGGCAAAGGCCACGGCCGAGATGAAGCCGTAGAACACGTCGCCGCCCACCGACTTGGCCACCAGCACCGCGGCCATGTTGGCCGTGCCCGCGCCGCCCTTGATGACACCCTTGGCGGTGTCGGCGAATTCGGGGTTGGTCAGCACCAGGGTGATGGCACCGAAGCCGATGATGAAGATCAGCACGTAGAAGTAGCCGATCCAGGTGGTGGCCCAGAACACGCTCTTGCGGGCTTCCTTGGCATCAGGCACGGTGAAGAAGCGCATCAGGATGTGCGGCAGACCGGCCGTGCCGAACATCAGCGCCATGCCGAAGCTGATGGCCGAGATCGGGTCCTTCACGAAGCCGCCCGGGTTCATCAGGGCAGCGCCCACCTTGGCGGGGTCCATCGCCGCCGCCTTGGCCGCTGCTGCAGAGGCCGCAGCCTGCGCCTCCGGCGTGGTGGCCATCGCCGCACTCGCCGCGGCCGCTGCCATGGCGGCCGCCTTGGCGTTCTCAGCGATCAGCGCCTTCACGGCCACACCCTTGGCGAACAGCGCCTCGGGCGAGAAGCCGAACTGCGCCATCACCATGAAGGCCATGAAGGTCACGCCGGCCAGCAGCAGGCAGGCCTTGATGATCTGCACCCAGGTGGTGGCGGTCATGCCGCCGAAGAGCACGTAGACCATCATCAGCGCGCCGACGATGACCACGGCCATCCAGTACTCCAGGCCGAACAGCAGCTTGATCAGCTGGCCTGCGCCCACCATCTGGGCGATCAGGTAGAAGGCCACGACGACCAGCGTGCCCGAGGCCGCAAAGGCGCGGATCGGACCCTGCTTGAAGCGGTAGCCGGCCACGTCGGCGAAGGTGAACTTGCCGAGGTTGCGCAGGCGCTCGGCCATCAGGAAGGTGATGACCGGCCAGCCGACCAGGAAGCCGATGGAATAGATGAGACCGTCATAGCCTGAGGCCATCACGGCAGCGGAAATGCCCAGGAAGGACGCGGCCGACATGTAGTCGCCGGCAATCGCCAGGCCATTCTGGAAGCCGGTGATGCCGCCACCGGCGGTGTAGAAGTCAGCGGCCGAGCGCGTCTTGGCGGCGGCCCACTTGGTGATCCACAGCGTGCCGGCCACGAAGGCGGCGAACATGCCGATGGCCGTCCAGTTGGTGGCCTGCTTGGCGGCCTGGCCCACGTCAGCACCCGCCGCGAAGGCTGCACCGGCGGCCAGCAAGGCGGCCACACCGAGGGCGAGTTGCATTGCGCGTCGGTTCATCACTTGACCTCCTCGGCCAGGATCTGGCGCGTCAACTCGTCGAATTCACTGTTGGCCCGGCGCACGTAGATGCCGGTGATGACGATGGTGAAGATGATCACGCCCATGCCGATGGGCACACCGATGGTGGTGACGCCGGCGCCGAGCTTCTGCGAGAGGAACTCCTTGTTGAAGGCGATCAGGGCGATGTAGCCGTAATAGACCGCCATCATCAGCAGGGTCAGCCACCAGCCGAAGCTGCTGCGCTTGCGCTTGAGCGCCTGGTATTTCGGATTGGCCCGGATGCGGGCGACGACGGGATCGGTCATCTGTCTTCCTCCTCGTTCTTTGCGGGCTGCACGGACGGTGTCGTGCAGGATTGGGGCGGAGTGTGGAAGCCGACCCTGACCGCTTGCTGACCCTTTTTGTGCAGCGCAACAGCGAGTCTTGACTCTGGACAAGACTCGATTTGCTGCATCGCCACAAATCTGAGCAGGTGCACCCGCTCGCGCTTGGCTATGATCCGCGGCCTTCTCCTGTGTCAGCCCCATGTCCTCCAGCCCTCCAGTCGCCTCCACCTTGAACCCTGCCCAGATGGAGGCCGTGCATTACCTGAGCGGCCCGTGCCTGGTGCTGGCAGGCGCCGGATCAGGGAAAACACGGGTAATTACCCACAAGATCGCTCGGCTTCTGCAGGCGGGCCTGAACCCCAAGCGCATCGCCGCCATCACCTTCACCAACAAGGCCGCGCTGGAAATGCGTGAGCGGGCCCGTTCGCTGGTGGGCCCGAAGGCGGCGAAGGACCTGGCCATCAGCACCTTCCACTCGCTGGGCGTGCGCATGCTGCGCGAGGACGGCGTGAAGCTGGGCCTGAAGGAGCAGTTTTCGATCCTCGATTCGGACGACGTGCTGGGCGTGCTGCGCGACGCGGGCTCCTGCACCGACAACAAGATCGCCCGCCAATGGCAATGGACGATCAGCCTGTGGAAGAACATGGGCCTGACCAGCGACACCGCGCTGGACGCCGCCAAGGACGACGACGAACGCGTCGCGGCCAAGGTGATGAAGCTGTACGAGGAACGCCTGGTGGCCTACCAGGCCGTCGACTTCGACGACCTCATCAGCATGCCGCTGAAGCTGCTGCGTACCAATGACGAAGCGCGCCAGAAGTGGCAGCGCCAGTTCGGCCATGTGCTGGTCGACGAATACCAGGACACGAACGCCGTGCAGTACGAGTTGCTGAAGGCGCTGGTGGACCATGAAGACGAGCATCAGCGCGGCCTGTTCACAGCAGTGGGTGACGACGACCAGAGCATTTACGGCTGGCGCGGCGCGACCATCGAGAACCTGAAGCGGCTGCCGGAAGAGTTTCCGCGGCTGAAGGTGATTCCGCTGGAGCAGAACTACCGCTCGACCAGCGCCATCCTGCGCGCCGCCAACGAGGTGATCGCCGGCAATCCGAAGATCTTCGAGAAGAAGCTGTGGAGTGACCTGGGCGAAGGCGAGCCGGTGCGTGTGGCCGAGTGCGACGGCGAAGAGCACGAGGCCGAGCGTGCCGTGGCCCGCATCCAGGCGCTGATGGCGCAGGACGCGCGGCTCAAGCCCAGCGATTTCGCCATCCTCTACCGCACCAATTTCCAGGCCCGCCCGTTCGAGCAGAAGCTCCGGGCGGCGCAGATTCCATACAAGGTGTCAGGCGGCCAGAGCTTCTTCGACAAGGCGGAAATCAAGGACCTGTGCGCCTGGCTGCGCCTGCTGGTGAACCAGGACGACGACCCGGCGTTCCTGCGCGCGGTGACCACGCCCAAGCGCGGCATCGGCCACACCACGCTGGGCAAGCTCGGCGAGTTCTCGGGCAAGTGGAAGGTCAGCATGTTCGAGGCGCTGTTCTCCGACACGCTGGCGGCCGCGCTCGGCCCGAAGACCATCGGCGGGCTGCACGAGTTCGGTCGCTACGTGAACGACATGCAGTACAAGGCGCGCCACACCGTGGGCGCGGAAGACGCCAAGACGATGCTGCTGGGCTGGCTGAAGGACATCGACTACGAGAAGCACCTCTACGACAGCGAGGACAGCGAGAAGGTGGCCGCGGCCCGCTGGTCGAACGTGATGGACTTCGTCGACTGGGTGGCCAAGCGCTGCGGCGGGCAGATCGAGCAAGACGGCGGCGCCACCTTCGAAGCCGAGAAGAAGAGCGTGCTGGACGTGGCGCAGACCATCAGCGTGATCCTCAGCCTGGCCGAGCGCGGCGAGGAGCAGGACCAGGTCACCCTGACCACGTTGCACGCCTCCAAGGGCCTGGAGTGGCCGCATGTGGTGCTGGTGGGCGTGAACGAGGGCATCCTGCCCTTCAAGAGCGACACAGAAGAGATGACGCCCGAGCGCCTGGAAGAGGAACGCCGCCTGATGTACGTGGGCATCACCCGGGCGCAGCGCAGCCTGCTGGTGGCCACGCTGCGCCGCCGCAAGAAGGGCCGCGAGACGGTGCAGGGCATCCCGAGCCGCTTCATCAACGAGATGAAGCTGCACGAGGCGACCAACCGCGAAGATCCGAAAGAGCGACTCAAGCGCCTGCGGGCCGAATTGGGTGCCAAGGTGGCCGCCGCTGCCGCCAACCCGCCGGCCGAAGCGCCCTGACCTGCCCGGCGGCGCTGCGCCATCCCCATGTCCGCGGGTGACGGGGCTGTGGCGAAGGTGGACGATGCGCTCTCCCAAACCGGAGGAGACGCTCATGTCCAAGTTGTCTGTGTTGTCGAGTTTGCTGGTGCAGCAGCGCCGCCCCGCCGCGCGCGCGGTGGCCGTGGCCTTGTCGATGGTGGCGCTGGCGCCCGGTGCGCAGGCGCAAGCTGAGCCCTACCTGGGCCAGATCATGTGTGCGGGTTTCAACTTCACTCCGCGAGGCTGGGCACCACTCAATGGACAGCTGATGTCCATCCAGCAAAACTCTGCGCTGTTTTCACTGCTGGGCACCTACTTCGGGGGTGACGGCGTGCAAACTTTTGCGCTGCCCGACGCCCGCGGCCGCATGGTGCTGCACACCGGGCAGGCCCCGGGCCGCAACGCGTACCAACACGCCCAGACTGGCGGCTCGGAAACCACCGTCCTGCAAACCAGCCAGTTGCCCGCCCACGTGCACTCCGTGGCTCCGCGCGGCAGCAGCGCCGTGGGCACGCTCGGTGAGCCGGGCAACGCCGTGCCGGCCGCCGCAAAAAAGGCCGACACGCGCTACGCCGCAGGCCCGGGTGATGTGGCCATGAGCAGCACCACCACGTCGCCAACGGGCAGCAACCAGCCCATCGACAAGATGCCGCCCTACCTGGCGATCAATTGCTTCATTGCCACGCAGGGCGTCTACCCGTCGCGCGACTGAGGGTTCAGTGGCCGCCGCCCAGGTAGGCGGCCTTCACGGCCGGGTCGTTGCGCAACTTCTCGGCCGCGCCGTGCACATTGATGCGGCCGTTTTCCAGCACGTAGCCGTAGTCGGCCACGGCCAGGGCGGCGGCGGCGAACTGCTCGACCAGCAGCATCGTCACGCCCTCGCCCTTCAGCCGCTCGATGATGCGGAAGACCTCGTCAACCAGGATGGGCGCCAGGCCCATCGACGGCTCATCCAGCAGCACCACCTCGGGGTTGAGCATCACGGCGCGGGCCATCGCCAGCATCTGCTGCTCACCGCCCGACAGCGTGCCGGCCAGTTGCAGCCGTCGCTCCTTCAGCCGCGGGAACAGCTCCATCGCGCGTTCCAGATCGCCCGCCACATCGCCCTTGGGGCGCGCGCCGGTGAGCCGCGGAAAGGCGCCGAGCATCAGGTTGTCGGCCACGGTCATCGTGGCGAAAACGCGCCGGCCTTCGGGTGAGTGGGCCAGGCCCAGCTTGGCGACGTGGAAGGATTCGAGGCCGTCGATGCGCTTGCCGTTCAGCGTGATCTCGCCGCCAGTAGGCGCGATCATGCCGCTGACCGCGCGCATGGTGGTGGTCTTGCCGGCACCGTTGGAGCCGATCAGCGTCACCACCCGGCCCTTGGGCACGTCCATCGAGATGCCGTGCAGCACCTGCACCTTGCCGTAGCCGGCACTGAGGTTCTTGATCGTGAGCATGGGTTCAGTCCTTGTTCGAGGAAATCGGCTGGTGCGAGGCGACAGGCTGGGGGGCCGTCATGTCGCCTGCCCACCGAGGTAAGCCTCGATGACCTTCTCGTTGGCCTGCACTTCGGCCGGCAGCCCTTCCGCGATCTTCTGGCCGAAGTCGAGCACCGAGACGGTGTCGCACAGGCTCATCACCACGTCCATGTGGTGCTCGATCAGGATCACCGTCACGCCGTGCTCGCGTATCTTCTGGATGATGGCCAGCAGCTCCTTGATGTCGGGCGCGGTCAGGCCGGCCGCAGGCTCGTCGAGCAGCAGCAGTTCCGGGTCCAGCGCCAGGGCGCGGGCGATTTCCAGCAGGCGCTGCTTGCCGTACGGCAGGTTGCGCGCTTCCTCGCCGGCCAGGTCCGCCAGGCCGACGAAGCGCAGCAGGCCCATGGCCCGCACGCTGGCCTCGCGGTTCTCGCGCAGGTAGCGCGGCAGGTGCAGCGCCACATCCAGCAGGTTGGAGCGGAAGCTGTGGTGCAGGCCCACCATCACGTTCTGCAGCGCGCTCATTTCACCGAACAGCTGAACGTTCTGGAAGGTGCGGGCCACGCCGCTCAGGGCGATGTCCGACGAGGTGCGGCCGGCCAGCGTCTTGCCGGCAAAACTCACCGTACCGGCCGTGGGCGTGTAGATGCCGGTGAGCACGTTCATCATCGTGCTCTTGCCGGAACCGTTCGGGCCGATCAGGCCGTGGATGGTGCCGCGCTTGACGATCAGATCGACGTTGTTCAGCGCCTTCAGGCCACCGAACTGCATCAGCACGCCTTGCGCCTGCAGCAGGGTGGCACCGTTGCCACCACCGGCATGCGTGAGGGCGTCGCCGCCCGAGCTCATCGCCGCCACGTCGTCAGCGTCGGTGGCTGCATGGCCGCGCAGGTTCAGCGCATTGCGCACGAAGCCGACGATGCCGTCCTGCAGGTAGTAGACGACGAACAGCGTGATCAGGCCGAAGATCGACAGACGCCAGTCGGTCATGGTCTGCAGCTTGAAGCTGACCGCTGCCAGCGCCACGCTGCCGATCACCGGAATGGCAGCCGCCTGCAGCGTGGTCTTGCCACGCTTGAGCGCCACGCCGGCCGACACCGCCACCACCACCGCCAAGGCGATCGAGACGATGCGGAACATCTCCAGGTCATCGAGCAGCTTGGGCAGCATCACGATGATGGCTGCGCCCAGCAGCGCGCCGGTGCGGGTCTTGCGGCCACCCATGATGATGGCCAGCAGGAACAGCACGGTCTGCTCGAAGTTGTAGGTGTTGGGCGAGATGTACTGCTCGGAGTACGCGTACAGCGCACCCGCCAGACCGGCCAGGCCCGCGCTGATGACGAAGGCGTAGACCTTGTACCGATACACCGACACGCCCATGCAGTCAGACGCCACGGGGCTGCCGCGCAGCGCCTCGAAGGCCCGGCCGAGGTGCGAGCGCAGGATGCGGTGCACCACGACCAGCGAGACCAGCAGCATCACCGCGACGACCCAGTAGAACTCGGTCTCGTCGAGCTTGTGGCCGAACAGCGCCGGCTTGCTCAGGGTGATGCCGAGCGGGCCTTCGGTGAGGAAGGTCATCTCGTTGATCAGGATCTGGATGATGGTGCCGAAGGCCAGCGTCACCATCGCCAGGTAAGGCCCGGTGACGCGCAGGGCCGGCAGCGCCAGCACCGCACCGAAGGCCGCCGTCACGGCAATCGCCGAAGGCAGCGTGACCCACAGCGAGGCGTCGAGCTTGAAGACCAGCACGCCAGCGGTGTAGGCGCCGATGCCGAACAGGCCGGCATGGCCGAGCGAGACCTGGCCGGTGTAGCCGACCACGATGTCCAGGCCGAACAGCACGATCGCGTAGATCATGATGGTTTCGACCAGGTGGATGTAATACGGGTTGCCGACCACGCCCGGGAAGGCCAGCAAGGCCCCGAAGGCGATCAGCGCAAGGGTGAGTTTTCGTGCGTTCATGGCGGCCTCAGACCTTCTTGATGGCAGTCTTGCCGAACAGACCCGCAGGCTTCACGGCCAGCACGATGAGCAGCAGCACCAGGCCGGGTACGTCCTTGTAGCCCGTCGACAGGTAGAAGCCGGTGGTGGTTTCAGCCACGCCGAGGATGATGCCGCCCACGATGATGCCCATGCCGCTGGTCAAGCCGCCGATGATGGCCACCGCAAAGGCCTTCAGGCCCAGCACCGCCCCCATGGTGGCGCCGGTCAGCGTGAGCGGTGCGATCAGCACGCCTGCGAACGCCGCCGTCAACGACGACAGCGCATACGAGAAGGTGATGACGAGCCCGGTGTTGATGCCCATCAGCTTGGCCGCGTCGCGGTCATTGAAGGTGGCCACCACGGCCTTGCCGTAGATCGAGCGGCGGTTGAACAGCTCCACCGCCAGCATCATCAGCACGGCGCCGACGACGACCAGCACTTCCATCGGCAGCACGTTGGCGCCCAGGAACTGCATCGGCGATTCCGGCAGCGGCGAGGGGAACTTCAGGTCGTCGCGGCCCCAGATGTTTTCAGCCACGTTCTTGAAGATGATGCCCAGCGCGATGGTGGACATGATCCAGCCGAACTCGGACTTCATCTTGATGGCCGGGCGCACGCCGATGCGCTCGACGAACGCGCCCTGCAGCGCACCGAACAGACACACCAGCGGTATCATCAGCCAGTAATTGACCCCGAAGCCGACCAGCGACAGACCGACCAGCGCGCCCAGCATCAGGGCATCGCCCTGGCCGAAGTTCAGCGTGTCGGACGTGGCGAAGGTGAGCTGGTAGCCGAACGCGATGACCGCGTAGATCATGCCCAGCGCGATGCCGCTGAACACCAGTTGTGTGAGGATTTGCATGGTGAGCTTTCGGGTGCGCCCCAACAGGCCCGCCGGGCAGAACACCCGGCAGGCAGGACAGGCCGGCCTTGTTGAGCAAGGCCAGCGTGCCGGCTTACTTCTTGACGGCCAGCGCGCCCTTGGCGTTGACGTCCTTCACGCGCACTTCGGAGGCCTTCTTGAAATCAGCCTCGTAGGCGTACACCACGCGCTGGCCCTTGACCTCGCCGAACACCGGGATGTTGGCGGTGATGGCCTCGTGGTCGGTCTTGGTGAACGGCTTGTTGTAGGTCGTCACCACGCCTTCCACCGGCGCCTTCAGGTCTTCCAGCGCGGCCCGCACCTTGGCGCCTTCGGTGGAGCCAGCCTGCTTGATGGCCGCGGCGAGCAGGTAGACCGAGTCATAACCCTGGGCAGCCGACACCGGTGAGTCGATGCGGGCGTTCTTCGGGTTGAAGGTCTTCAGGTAGTTGATGATGAAGCTCTGGCGCTTCGGCGTGGTCGGCTCCTGCACGAAGGTCTGCGGCATGCGCGCGCCTTCACCGCCGGGGCCGGCGTTGTCGATGAAGTTGGCCATCGACAGCGTCCAGGAACCGATCATCGGCACCTTCCAGCCCAGCTTGGTCATGCCGTTGGCGATCTGCGCCAGCTCGGGGCCGATGCCGTACGTCAGCACGGCTTCAGCGCCGGCTTCCTTGGCCTTCAACAGCTGCGGCGTCATGTCGACGTCCTTGATGTTGAACTTCTCGACGGCCACCGCCTTGACGCCCTTGAGCTCGAGCGCCTTCTCCAGGTCAGCGCGGCCGAGCTGGCCGTAGTTGGTGGAGTCGGCCAGGATGGCGACCTTCTTGTAGCCGCGGCGGGTGATGGCCTCTTCCACGATCATCGGCGCCTGGATGCTGTCGTGCGCGGCGTTGCGGAAGATGTAGTTCTCGGGCTGGGTGTCGAACTGGTGGGTCACGGCCGAGCCGGTGGCCACGTTGTTCATCACCGGGATCTTGGCTTCCTGGTAGAAGCGCTGCGAGGCCAGGGCCACGCCGGTGTTGATGAAGCCGACGGTGGCCGCCACCTTCTCCTTGTTGATCATTTCCTGGGCGATCTGGACGCCGCGCTCGTTCTTCGCCTCGTCGTCACGCTCGACCAGCAGCAGCGGACGGCCCAGCACGCCGCCGGCCTTGTTGATTTCCTCGGCGGCCAGACGCACGCCGTCGCGCATGCTCACGCCCATCGAGGAAGAGCCACCGGTGAACGGCCCGGAAACACCGATCTTGATCGGCTCGGCGGCATGCGCCAGGGACATCGAGCAGGCCAGCGCCACGGCGCTGAAGGACATCGCAACGAACTTCATGGTGTGTCTCCGGGAATCTTGGTTTGATGGAGACCACAGTCTGTGCCGATGCCTGCGCAGCCGCTACCGCTGGACTACGCAAAAATGAACCGCAGCATTACGCACTCGTAAACCCGCTCGGGCGCAACCCTGTCGGATGCAACCCGCAGGGCTCAGGACGCCGAGTCGGCGTGCTCGACGGCGTACTTGATGAGCTCGGCCTGCCCGGCCAGATTGAGCTTGCGGCGGATGCTCTGGCGGTGTGATTCGACCGTGCGCACGCTCAGGTCCAGCGCACTGGCGATCTGCTTGCTGGCCAGGCCCTGGCCGAGGAACTGCAGGATCTGCTGCTCGCGGTCAGACAGCACCGCCCGCGCGGTGGGCGCCCGGAACAGCCGCTGGGCAATCACCGGGCTGAGGAAGGTGCCGCCGCCGTGCACCGTGCGGATGGCGTGCACGATTTCGCTGGATGGCGAATCTTTCAGCACATAACCGCGGGCACCGGCGCGCAGGGCCCGCTGGGCGTATTCGATGCCGTCATGCATGGTGAGCATCAGCACGGCACGCTCAGGCTCTTCATCCAGCAGGCGCTGCGCCACCTGGATGCCGCTGTCGCCCTTCATGCTGATGTCCATCAGCACCACGTCGGGGTGGCTGCTGCGGGCGCGCTCCATGGCCTCGACATCGTTCGCGGCCTCGGCCACCACCTCCAGGTCATCAACCAGGCCGAGCACCGCCTTCAGGCCGTCGCGCACCACGGCGTGGTCGTCAACAATCATCAGGCGGATGCGGTGTGGGGTGTCCATCAGGGCTCAGAGTTGTTCAAAGCGTTCAATCGCGTCGACCGGCACCACCGCGGTGATGCGGGTGTCGCCGGCCCGGGAGGTGACCTGCAGCTGCCCGTCGATCGAGGCCAGGCGCTCGCGCATGTTGCGCAGGCCGATGCCCTGGCTCGGGTGGTGCAGCACGAAGTCGGTGTCAAAGCCGCGGCCATTGTCTTGCACGACCATGCGCAGGGCTTCCTCGGAAAACACCAGTTGCAACTCGACCTCGGAGGCGTGGGCGTGCTTCTCGATGTTGGTCAGCGCCTCCTGGGTGACGCGGAACAGCACGGTCTTGACCTCGTCCGGCAAGTCACGCGGCACGCCGCTCACCCGCATCCGGAAGCGGGTGGTGCTCTGGCCCCACATCTCGTCGGCGAGCTGGCTCATCGCGGCGCTCAGGCCCAGGGTGTCGAGCATCACCGGCCGCAGCCGGTGCGACATGCCGCGCACCTCCGCCAGCGCGTCCTTCAGGCGCTCCACCGCCCGGCCCAGCGCAGCGCGCACGGGGCCGCCGTCCTGCGGCATGCGCTCCAGCACCGACTCGATCAGCAGCTTGACCGACACCAGCGTCTGGCTCGTGCCGTCATGCAGCTCACGCGAGAGGTAAGCGCGCTCTTCTTCCTGCGAACGCACGATCTGGCGCGCCAGCAGCGTGAGCTTCACGTCGGCCAGCCGCAGCTCATGCATGCTCACCCACAAGCCGCCGCTGAAGATGACCACCAGCGCCAGCACCGTGATGCCGGCGATCCAGCTCATGGTGTTGTTCACGCTGGCGGCCAGTTCGGTGTCGAGCTGCAGCAGCACCTTGTCCATGTCGTCCACGTACAGGCCGGTGCCGATCCACCAGTGCCAGCGCTCGAGCGGCGTCACGTAGGCCAGCTTCTGGGCCGGCGCCTGGGCCGAGGGCTTGTGCCAGCTGTACTCCACGAAGCCTCCGCCTGACGCCGCCTTCTGCATCATCATCAGGATGGGCTGCTCACCGTTGGCGTCGCGCAGGCCGCTGAGGTTGCGCCCCACCAGCTCGGGCTGGCGCGGGTGCATCAGGTTCACGCCTTCGTCGTTGTAGAGGAAGAAGTAGCCGTCGGCGCCGTAGTCCAGCAGCGCCAGCTGGCGCATCGCCTGCTGCTTGATGTCGTCGTCGTCGCGCCCGGTGTTGTAGAGCGGGCTGATGGTGCTGAGCGCCAGCGCAGTGAAGTGACGCAGCTCGGAGCGTGCGGCCTCCATGTAGGCGGTTTTCACCAGGGCCTGCTGGCGCGCGGCCAGCACTGCTTCCTGGTGGCGCTGGGCCATGATGATCAGGCCCACGGCCACCACCAGCGGCACCACCGCCAGCAGGATGACCTTGTGACGCAGCCGCATCACACGCTGCTCAGCCAAGCTCGACCTTGAGGTAGTGCGCGCCGGCGATCGGGTTGAAGTAGTAGGGCGGGATTTCCTCGAAGCCCAGCGAGGCGTACAGCTCGCGCGCCGCTTCCATGTCGTCCAGGGTGTCGAGCAGCATGGCCGAGTAGCCGGCCTGCGTGGCATCGTCGATCAGCGCCTGCGCCAGCTGCCGGCCCAGGCCGTAGCGGCGAAACGCCGGCCGCACGAACAGGCGCTTCATTTCGCAGGCATTGGCGTAATCGGCATCCGGCAGCGGGCGGAACGCGCCGCAGCCGGCCAGCTCACCGCCCACCCAGGCCAGCAGCAGGCAGCCCGTCGGGGCGGCGTACTCACCCGGCAGCGTGGCCAGCTCGTCGTCGAAGTTCTGGAAGCACAGGTCCACACCCAACTGCGCGGCGTAGTCTCGGAAGATGCCGCGGACCGCCTCGATCTCGTCGGGCGTCTGCGGTGTCTGCAGCAATATCTGGGGCGTGTCCATCGCCGTGGGGGCGCAGTGTCGAAGCAGCTAGTCTAGCGGCGCGGGGGCCCTTCTGCGCCTGCGCGACAGCCCACCTCAGGGAAGACCATGGCTTTCAGAAAGCCGCCACCGCGCCCAGGCTGTTCACCCACACGGCAGTGCCGATGCAGGCCGCCAGCAGCACCGCCGCCAGCACCCGGGTCACCCAGGAGTCGCGGCTGGCCGGCGTGACCGCAGGCAAGGGCTTGTCGCCCGTCACCATCGGCTTGACCAGGTTGATGCGCTTGCGCTTGAGGTAAAAAACGATGGCCCCCACGTGCAGCAGCACCAGCAAGATCAGCAGCAGCTTGCCGTTTTGTGTGTGCCAGCTGGTGGCCAGGCTGACCCAGCGCGGGCTGACAAAGCGGTTCAGCGGGCCGGTGGTGGCGATCTCGTCATCGGCCACCAGGCCGGTGGCCACCTGCACCAGCAGCACGGCCAGCAGGCCCAGCACGCTCAGCATGCCCAGCGGGTTGTGGCCCACCTCCACATGTTCATCGGGCCGGCTCTGGCCGCGCAGGTAGCGCAGCATGGCCGCCGGGCCGTAGATGAAGCTGGTGAAGCGCGACCAGCGCCCACCCACCAGGCCCCACACCAGGCGGAACACCAGCAGCGCACCCACGCCCAGGCCGAGCTTCAGGTGCACCTCGATGAGGTTGCCGCCGATCTGGCCGGTGGCCACCAGCGCCACCACACCGACCACCAGCAGCCAGTGGAACAGCCGGGTGGGCAAGTCCCACACACGCACGGGCTGGGTGTCAACGGCGGGGGTGGTCGAGGGGGTCTGGGTCTGGCTGTCGCTCACGGGGGCTCCTGAAGGTCGATCGCCGCCATCATGCGTCGCCACCTTCTCGCTGCCAAGCGTCTGAGGGGTTTTATGGGGTGGTGGGCTGAAGGGTGTGGCGCGTGCGTACACTCAGCGCGGTGTTTGTCGGGTTTGCGTCTGTCGATGCGCATGGCAACACGTCGTCCTGGTTGATCCCTTTGGAGGAAACGCATGAAACGTATCGCTCTGGCCACCTTGGCCTGCATCTCTGTGCTGGCCAGCCTGCCCGCAGCAGCCCAATTCCAGAAGCCTGAAGACGCGGTGAAGTACCGCAAGGCCGCCTTCAGCGTGATGGCCACGCACTTCGGTCGCATCGGCGCCGTGGTGCAAGGCAAGGCCCCGTTTGACGCCAAGGCCGTGCAGGCCAACGCGGACGTGGTCGCCACCCTGGCTGCCCTGCCATTCACGGCCTTCGGCGAAGGCACCGGCGTGGGCGAAACCCGCGCCAAGCCGGAAATCTGGAGCCAGGCCGACAAATACAAGGCCAGCGCCCAGGCCATGACCGACGCCGTCGCCAAGCTCGACGCCGCCGCCAAGACCGGCAACCTCGACCAGATCAAGGTGGCTTTCGGCGAAACCGGCAAGACCTGCAAGGCCTGCCACGACGCCTTCCGCAAGGAATAAGGCCCACGCCCGGTGCGGCCCTGCGGCTGCACCGGGCCTCAGGGCGCTTCACTCGCAGCACCCTGTTGATGCATCCAGTATGCTTGCCGGATGTTGTCCCCTCCCGCCACCGCCCTGCCGCCTGATGCGGCACCCGCCATGGCGGTGTTGCACCCCTTGAATGAGCAGCAACGCGACGCGGTGCTGCATGTGGATGGCCCGCTGCTGGTGATTGCCGGCGCAGGCACGGGCAAGACGCTGACACTGGCGTCGCGCGTGGCCCACCTGGTGCTGGCGGGGGCAGACCCGCAGCGCATCCTGCTGCTGACGTTTTCTCGCCGCGCCGCCCAGGAAATGACGCACCGTGCAGGCCGGCTGCTGCACCAGGCGCTGGGCCTGCAAGGCCACCAAGGCGCGCCACTGCTGCCCTGGGCCGGCACCTTCCACAGCGTAGGCGCGCGCCTGCTGCGCGAAGCCGCCCCCCGCATCGGCCTGCCGCCTGATTTCAGCGTGATCGACCGCCCGGACGCCGAGGACCTGATGAACTGGGTCCGCCAGGCGCAAGGGCTGGCCCACACCGACGGCGCGCGGTTTCCGCTCAAGGGCACCTGCCTGTCGATCTATTCGCGTGCGGTAAACAGCCGCGTGCCGCTGGAGGAACTGCTGGACGCCCACTGGCCCTGGTGCGCCAACCATGCCCCGGCCCTGCGCGGCCTCTTCCGGGCCTATGTGGCCGCCAAGCAAGACCAGCACCTGCTGGACTACGACGACCTGCTGCTGGCCTGGCACGAGATGCAGCAGGCCAGCCCGGAATTGGCCGCCGAGCTGGCCGGCCGGTTCGACCATGTGCTGGTGGATGAGTACCAGGACACCAACCCGCTGCAGGCCGCCATCCTGCACGCGCTGGCGCCGCAGGGCCGTGGCCTGACGGTGGTGGGCGACGACGCGCAGTCCATCTACAGCTTCCGCGCCGCCGAGGTGCGCAACATCCTCGACTTTCCGCAGCAGTTCACCCCGGCGGCGCGCATCGTTACCCTGGCCCGCAACTACCGCGCCACCCAGCCGCTGCTGGCCGCTGCCAATGCGGTGATGGCGCTGGCGCCCGAGCGCTTCGAGAAGGCCCTGTGGAGCGACCTGGCCGAAGGCGACAAGCCGCGGCTGGTGAGCGTGCTGAACGAAGCCGCGCAGGCCCGCTGGGTGGCCGACGAAGTGCTGCGCCTGCGTGAAGGCGGGCTGAAGCTGAAGTCGCAGGCGGTGCTGTTCCGCACCGCCACCCACAGCGCCCCGCTCGAGCTGGAACTGGCCCGGCGACGCATCCCGTTCGTCAAGTTCGGTGGCCTGAAATTCCTCGAAGCCGCGCATGTGAAAGACCTGCTGAGCGTGCTGCGCTGGGCCCAGAACCCGAGCTGCCGGCTGGCCGGTTTTCGCCTGTTGACGATGCTGCCCGACATCGGCCCGATACGCGCCCGCCGCCTGCTGGACCAGCGCGCCCTGGAAGGCTGCACGCTGGAAGAGATGGCTCACGCGATGAGCCAGCTTGCCTTGCCCGGCCCGGCGCGCGAGGCACTGCTGCCGCTGTGCAGCCTGCTGGCCACCCTGCGCACTCCGGGCGCCCCGTGGCCTGACGATGTGGCGCTGGCCGTGGCGTGGCTGCAGCCGCACCTGGAGCGCCTGCACGACGACCATGTGGTGCGCCTGCTCGACCTGCAGCAGCTGCAGCGGCTGGCGCCGGGCTTCAGCTCGCGCGAGCGCTTCCTCACCGAGCTGACGCTCGACCCGCCGGAAGCCACCAGCGACGAAGCCGGCGTGCCGCTGATCGACGAGGACTACCTGATCCTCTCGACCCTGCATTCGGCCAAGGGGCAGGAATGGGCGTCGGTCACGCTGCTCAACATGGTCGACGGCTGCCTGCCGTCTGATCTGTCGACCGGCTCACCGGTGCAGCTGGAGGAAGAGCGCCGGCTGCTGTACGTGGGCATGACACGCGCCCGCCGGCACCTGCAGCTCATCGTGCCGCAGCGCTTTCACGTCACCCAGCAACGCGCGCTCGGTGACCGCCACCTGTACGCCGGCCGCACGCGCTTCATCCCCGACGCCTTGCTGCCGCTGTTCGAGCCCGACGGCCCGGCCGAGCGTGCCCGCGCGTCCGAGGCGGAAGCCGAAGCGCTCAAAGGCCCGCCCACCATGCCGCCGATCGATTTGCGGGCCCGGCTGCGTTCAGCCTGGTAACCAACCCGTGG
Source organism: Ideonella margarita (assembly GCF_038066635.1). Lineage (NCBI taxonomy): Bacteria > Pseudomonadati > Pseudomonadota > Betaproteobacteria > Burkholderiales > Sphaerotilaceae > Ideonella > Ideonella margarita. Next base: position 153,460 of record NZ_JBBUTI010000003.1, read on the forward strand.
CCTGCACGGGTCGGCCAATCGGCGGACAATGGCGCCCATGAAAATCGACTTCGTCTCTGACGTGGTGTGCCCGTGGTGCATCATCGGCCTGAAATCGCTCGACATCGCCCTGGCCCGCATCGGCGATGACATCGGCCCGATCGAGCTGAACTTCCAGCCGTTCGAGCTGAACCCGCAGATGCCGCCCGAGGGCGAAGACATCACCGAGCACCTGTCGCGCAAGTACGGCCTGACGCCTGAGCAGGTGGCGCAGAACCAGGCCAACATCCAGGCGCGCGCCGCCAGCGTGGGCTTCGAGTTCAACATGGACAAGCGCAGCCGCACCTGGAACACCTTCGACTGCCACCGCCTGCTGTTCTGGGCGCACCTGTCGAGCCCGGAGCGCCAGAAGGCGCTGAAGGAAGCGCTGTTCGCCGCCTACTTCACGCACGGCCTGAACCCCGGCGACCACGACCTGCTGTGCCGCCTGGCCGGCGAGGTGGGCCTCGATGCCGACGAAGCCCGCGCGGTGCTGGACGGTGATGAATTCGCCGACGACGTGCGCGCCGAAGAGGCGGTGTGGCAGCAATCGGGCATCCGCTCGGTGCCGGCGATCGTGATCAACAAGCAGCACCTGATCAGCGGCGGCCAGCCGCCCGAGGTGTTCGAGCAGGCCCTGCGCGAGATCGCTGCTGCCACCTGACGAGGTCGCTCGACGACACCCCAAGACGGGCCCATAGGCCCGCCCGTCAACAGCTCACAGCCCCGTGTGGCTGTGCAGCGTGACTGTGCCCTTGGGCGTGTTGAAGTGGGCCGAAAGCGCCGCACCCGGGCGTGACGCGCGGGTGATGGGTTGCAACTTCAGGCCCTGGGCCACGATGTCGGCCATGCCGCGCACGGTGATGGCCGTCAGGCCCACGCCGCTCTCGGGCAGCCGGTCGGCTGGATGGCCACCTTGCCACTGGATGAGCATCGGCACCGCGCCTCCTGCCAGCGGCCGGCCGTCATCCGGAATGGCAATCTGCCATTCGAGCAGGCCGTTGGGCGTCTGGCGACTGGCCGTCACCACCTCGCCGGGCTGCAGGTGCGCCGCCAGCAAGGCCCAGCGGTGGGTGTTGATCTGGTTGGAGCGCGCCACGTACGACACCAGCTCCGGCCCGGTGCTGGCCAGGCGGGCCTGCAGGGCCGCGTCGTCCAGACCAAACCAGCGGGGCCGCCGCGGCGGCTTGGCCGCGGGGTCGATGGCGATGATTTCGAGGTAGCACTGCGGGCACTCGGGCGAGCTGATCTGCAGAAGCCGGTTGTGCGTGCCCATCAGCGGGTGCTGCCCGCCCGGCAGCGGGCTGGCGCCGAGGCGCTCTTCGCACCAGGCCTGGCCCTGGTCCAGGGTCTGGGCTGCGATGACGATGTGGTCGATGGCCGATTCAAGTTGCATGGGTGGATTGTGCAACCAGCGGGCGGCCGAACCACCCCGTCATCCCGTCACCCTGCCAAGGCTCAGAGCGTGACCGTGCCGCTGATGCAGGCCGCCACGTCGCCGCCGATCCAGATCGTGTCGCCCTCGCGCTGCACATGCACGCGGCCCGCCCGGCCCATCGCCGTGCCTTGTGCGGCCACGTAGTGGTCAGGCGCGGCACCGCTGCCGATCAGCCATTGCGCCAGGCCGGCGTTCAGGCTGCCGGTCACCGGGTCTTCGTTCACGCCCAGCGGCGAGACAAACCCGCGCACTTCGAACTGGGTGTCAGCGCCTGCTGCCTGCGGCGCCACCACGCCCACCTTCGCCAGGTGCTTGAGCAGGCCGTGGTCGGGCATCAGCGCACGCACACGCTCGGCGCTGCGCACATGGATGCCCAGCCACTTCGGGCCGTTCTCCAGCCACTGCGCCGCGATCACCTCGTCGGGCTGCAAACCCAGCGCGGCCACCACCTCGGCCAGCAGGCCCGGCTCCACCTCGCCGCGCAGGCAAGGCGGCGCTGCAAACGCCAGGCGCTGGCCCTCGCGCCGCACCGTCACCAGGCCGATGCCGCACTGCTGCACCACCTGCCCGGGTTGACGCGGCAGGCCATCGGCCGCCAGCCAGGCGCGGCAGCTGCCCAGCGTCGGGTGGCCGGCAAAGGGCAGCTCGCCGCCCGGCGTGAAGATGCGCACGCGGTAATCGGCGGCCGGGTCGGTGGGCTGCAGCAGGAAGGTGGTTTCGCTGAGGTTGGTCCAGCGGGCAAACGCCGCCATCTGCTCGGACGACAGGTCGTCGGCGTCATGCACCACCGCCAGCGGGTTGCCCTGGGTGGCGGTGGCGGTGAAGACGTCGAGCTGGGTGTAGCGGTGCAGGCGGGGCATGGCAGGTGGTCCTGGTTCAGCGTTCGGGGTTCAGGGCGTGTCGGGTTGCAGCTCTTCGGTCTGGTGCTTGCGCAGCACTCCGCCCAGCAGCGCCACGGCATGGCCGATCTGCTCGGGCGTCAGCGTGACGAAGCTCAGGCGCATCGTGCGCACATCGGGCTGGTGAGCGTAGAACGCTTCGCCCGGCACGTAGGCCACACCCGCGGCCACGGCAGACTTCAGCAGCGCCATCGCATGGAAGCCGGCCGGCAGACGCACCCAGAAGAACATGCCGCCTTCCGGGGCCTGCCACTCGCTGCCTGCGGGCAGGTGCTGCTGCAGTGCGGTGGCCATGGCGTCGCGCTGGGCCTTGTAGAGGGCGCGGATGGTGGGGATGTGCTGGTCGAGGAAACCGTTGCGGATGACCTCGTGCACCACGCGCTGGTTGAAGCCCGGCGTGTGCAGGTCGGCGGCCTGCTTGGCCTGCAGGAACTTCGGCATCAGCGCAGGCGGTGCCACCACATAGCCCAGACGCAGGCCGGGAGCCAGCACCTTGCTGAACGAGCCGAGGTAGATCGTGCCTTCGGCCCAGCGCGACGACAGCGACGGCGGCGGCTCCTGATCAAACCACAGATCGCCATACGGGTTGTCTTCCACCAGCGGCAGGTTGATGCCCTGCGCCGCGGCCACCACGGCCTGGCGGCGCGCTTCCGGCATCACGCGGCCGGTGGGGTTCTGGAAGTTCGGCAGCACGTACATGAAGCGGCAGCCCGGCGCGTCATGGCGCAGCTGGCTGATGGCTTCGGGCAGCGGGCCGAGGTGGTCGCCGGCCACGCCGGTGAAGATCGGCTCGTACGGGGCAAAGGCCTGCAGGGCGCCCAGGTAGGTGGGCGTTTCGACGGCCACCGGCGCGCCGGCATCCACCAGCACCTTGCCGACCAGGTCCAGGCCCTGCTGCGAGCCGGTGGTGATCAGCACCTGGTCCGCCGTCACGCGCTGGCCGCGGGCGTTCAGCGTGGCGGCCACCCATTCGCGCAGCGGGCCATAGCCTTCGCTGGAGGCGTATTGCAGCGCCTCACGCGGGGTGTCGGCCAGCACCTTGGTGGTGGCTTCGCGCATGGCTTCGATCGGGAAGGTGTCCGGCGAGGGCAGGCCACCCGCCAGCGACAGGATGCCGGGCTGCTCGGTGACCTTCAGAATCTCGCGGATGATGGACGGGTTCATCCGGGCGGCACGTTGCGCCAGCGTCCAGGGGGTGTTGCTCATGGGCATGGATTGTCCTCTTCCTCAGTCGTCGCAAAGCATCCACTGCACAGCCGCTTCGGCGTGCAGGGCGGTGGTGTCAAACAGGGGCACGGGCCAGCCGGGGGCGGCCGGATCGATCAGCAGTGAAATCTCGGTGCAGCCCAGCACCACGCTGTCGCAGCCGCGCTGCGCCAGACGCTCGATGATGCGGGCGAAACGCTCACGCGAGGCAGGCCGGATGATGCCGCGGCACAGCTCCTCGAAGATCACGCGGTGCACTTCGTCGCGGTCTTCCAGTGAGGGCACTTCGGTCATCACGCCGTGGTGCTGAGCCAGGTGTTCCCGCAGGAAATCATCTTCCATCGTGAAGCGCGTGCCGAGCAGGCCGGTGCGCCGGCAGCCCGCCGCACGCAGGGCCTGGCCGGTGGCGTCACCGATGTGCAGCAGCGGCAGGCCGCTGGTCTGCACGACCACGTCGGCGACCTTGTGCATGGTGTTGGTGGCAATCACCAGCGACTGCGCACCGGCCTCACGCAGGCCCGCACCCGCCTGGCCCAGCATCGCGGCGGCGCCCGCCCAGTCACCGGCGCGCTGCAGCGCGGCAACATCAGCGAAATCGAGGCTGGCCATGCGCAGCGGGGCGCTGTGCAGCCCGCCGCAGCGCTCGGCCACGCCCTGGTTGATCAAGCGGTAGTACACCAGCGTCGATTCCCAGCTCATGCCGCCGAGCAAACCCAAAGTCTTCATGATTGCTTTCCGTTCACGGGCTGCACCGGCATGCGCTTGCCCACCACCACCACGGCCATCACGACCAGCGAAAACGCCAGCGTGCGGCCACTCAAAGGTTCCCCGAGGACCGGCACGGCCAGCAGCAGCGCCAGAAAGGGTTGCACCAGTTGCACCTGGCTGACACGCAAGGTGCCGCCCAGCGCCAGCCCGCGGTACCAGGCAAAAAAGCCCAGCCACATCGAGAACACCGTGACGTAGGCGAAGCCGCCCCAGGCCGCAGCGCTGGCCGGCTGCACAGGCCAGGCCAGCCAGGCCACCGGCACGGTCAAGGGCATCGACAGCACCAGCACCCAGCAGATGACGTGTTCGGCCTTCCAGGTGGCGCTGAGGCTGGCACCGGCCACATAACCGGCCGAGGCGCTGAGCACGGCCAGCAGCAGCCAGCCATCAGCGCGGCTCAAGCTGCCCGCGCCTTCCCAGGCCGCAAAGGCCAGCACCAGCGCACAGCCCGCCACCGCGCACACCCAGAAGCCGATGGAGGCCCGCTGGCGCAAGGCCACGGCCGCCATCGCCGCCGTGGCCAGCGGCAGGATGCCCGTAACAACAGCCGCATGCATGGCCGGCACTTCGCGCAGCGCCAGGCTCAGGAACAGCGGAAAGCCCACGACCGTGCCGAGCGCACTCGCCAGCAAACGGACGAGGTGATGGCGCTGCGGCCGCGGCGCATGGGTGAGCCACAGCCACAGCAGGCTGAGCACGCCAGCGCCCGCCGCCCGCCCGGCCGTCACGAACAGCGGCGGCAACTGCGGTGCGTCGATGCCGCCCACGGCCAGCCGAGTCATCGGCAGCGTCATCGCGAAGATCAGCACGCCCAGGGCGCCGAGCCACAGGCCGCGGCGCTGCGCGGCACTGTCACCGGTGGGTGTTGTGCCGGGTTGGGGGGCCTGCGAGGTGATCGTCATGGCTCAGGCCTTCAGCATCCAGAGGGCGGTGGCGAGCAGCACCAGCGCCATGCCACGGTTGAACCACAGCAGGCGCTTGCCCTGTGCCAGCCAGGGGCGCAGCACGGCGCCAACCACGGCATAAGTGGCATTGCTGGCGAAGGCGTACACGGCCATCACTGGCGTGACCACCAGCAGCCGCTCGGCCAGCGGGCCCGGTGCCACCCAGCCGGCCACGACCAGCAGCGCCGCCAGCCAGGCCTTGATGTTCACGGCCTGCAGCATCGCGCCCTGCCAGAAGCCCACCTGCAAGCGCTGCGGATCAGCCTCAGACAAACGCGCGCTGCCCGCCAGCCGCCAGGCCAGCCACACCAGATACGCCAGCCCGCCCAGCTTCAGCGCACCGCGCAAGGCAGGGTGCGCGTCCAGCAGCGCGCCAACGCCGGCACTGCACGCCAGCATCAGCAGCACCCAGCCTACCGGCACGCCCAGGCAGAAGCGCCATGCCGCCCGCCAGCCGCCATTGGCGCCGAGCGACGCGGCGAGCGTCGTGTTCGGGCCGGGGGTGAAGGACATTGCGGTCACCAGCGCCAGCAGGGCGATGAAATCGGTCATGGGCATCTGGACAGTGTAGGCAGCACACCAGTACAGTTGCAGTACAGATTGCCAGCGCACAGGCCGGTTCTGTATTGGTCATTGAACAGACACAGTGCGCCGGGTGGCCTGCCCGGCGCCGCACACAGGCCCGCCATGTCCGCCCGAGAAACCCGCCCGGAAACCGACACCGATGCACCGTCCGCCGGCGCCAGCAGCCCCCGCGGCGGCCTGGACCGCAGCGCCGCGCAGACGCTGACCGACCAGATCGCGAGTCAGTTCACCGAGCACATCCGGCAGCGCCTGCTGGCCCCCGGCGCCAAACTGCCCTCGGTGCGCGAATGCGCCCGCCGCCAGGGCGTGAGCCCACACACGGTGGTGGCCGCCTACGACCAGCTGCTGGCGCAAGGGCTGGTGGAAGCCCGCCGCCAGCGCGGCTTCTTCGTGCGTGAGCAGCGCCAGTCGGCACAGCCGCATGCGGCGGCGGCCGTGGCCTCGGTGCCGCCGGTGGACGCCACGGCGCTGATCCGCGGGATGTTCCACGGGCTGTCTGACAAGCCGGCGCCGGGCCTGGGCACCCTGCCGGCCGATTGGCTCGACCTGCCGATGCTGGCCAGCGCGCTGCGCCGGGTGCTGGCCCAGGGCGATCCGATGATCTCGCTGCAATACGGCCACCCGGCCGGTGACCGGCGGCTGCGTGAAGCGCTGTGCGTGAAGCTCGCCGACTTTGGCGTGCGGGCCCAGGCCGCGCAGATCATCACCGCCACCGGCGCCACGCACGCGCTCGACATCATCTCGCGCACCCTGCTGAAGCCCGGTGATGCGGTGCTGGTGGACGAGCCCGCCTGGGCGGTGGAATACGCGCGCCTGACGCAACTCGGCGTGCGCCTGCTGCCCGTGCCACGCGGCGCCGACGGCCCCGACCTGACCGTGATGGCCACCCTGGCCCGCGAGCACCAGCCGCGCATGTACGTGACCGTGCCGGTGCTGCACAACCCGACCGGCGGCTCACTCAACCTGTCGACGGCGCACCAGATCCTCAAGCTCGCCGAGCAGCATGATTTCTGGCTGGTGGAAGACGACACCTATGCCCACCTGGCGCCGGCTCACCTGCCCCGCATGGCAGCACTCGATGGCCTGCAGCGCACGCTGTATGTGTCGGGCTTCTCGAAGATCCTCACGCCCAGCTGGCGCGTGGGCTACCTGGCCGTGCCGGAGCGGCTGGTGGAGCGGCTGGTCGACACCAAACTGCTGTCGACCCTCACCACCCCGGCGGTGCTGGAGCAGGCCGTGGCCATTTGCCTGGAGCAAGGCAGCCTGCGGCGCCATGCCGAGCGCGTCACCACCCGGCTGGACGCGGCGCGGCACCGCACCGTGCAACTGGCGCAGCAGCACGGCTGCCGGTTTGTCACACCGCCGCAAGGGCTGTTCGGCTGGGTCGAGACCGGCGTCAATACCGAGGTGATGGCGCAGCTGATGCACGACGAGGGCTGGCTGCTGGCCCCCGGCCATCTGTTCCATGCCACGCGCCGCACGGGCACGCTGATGCGCATCAACTTCGCCACCAGCCAGGACGCCCGTTTCTGGCGGGATTTTGATCGGCTGCGCGCGTCGGTGCGTTAAAGCAGGTTCGCTGAACTCAGCGAGACAAGCCCGCAGCGCTGGTGGAAATCCAGCCCAGGCCGCGCGCATGCAGGCTCTGCACATACAGCCGGTCCGGCGTTTCGCTCACCGCCGTGGTCTCGGGGTAGCGGCCGGAAATGTCCTGCAGGTCCAGCAGCACCTGGCCTTGTTCGTTGAACGCGAACACGTGGCCGTAGGCCTTCGGAATGGGCCAGAGGGCACGCGGCAGGCGCAGCGTCACCTCGCGCAGCCACGGCGTGCCCGCCATACGGTCGATCACCGGGTTGCGCGGCTTGGTCAGGCCCACCCAGATGCGGCCATCGCGGCCCCGCATCAGGTTGTCCGGGTAGCCAGGCAGGCTGTCGATCAGCACCTTGGCCTGGCTCGGGGTGGCGCCGGCTTTGGTGTCGAGATCAACACTCGCCAGATCAAGGTTGCTGGCATCGGTGCTCACGCGCCAGATGCGGTAGCGGCCGGTCTCGGCCACCAGCAGCTGCTGCTCGTCCTGGCTCAGCACCACACCGTTGGCGAAGCTCAGTCCGTGAGCCACCACCCGGCTCTGCCCGGTGCGCAGATCATGTTCGATGATGCGGCCGGTGGCGCTTTGCTCCAGGATATCGAGCACGCTGGCCTCGAAGGTGCCGCCCCAATCCTTCGGTGCGAAGCGGGTGGACGCATCACTGAGGTACACCTTGCCGGCGCTTGACACCACCACGGCGTCGGCATACCGGATGGGGCTGTCGCCCACGCGGTCGGCAAGCACCGTCACCTCGCCCTGCCGGGTGATGCGCAGCAGGCCGCGCACCGCATCGGCGGCGATCATGGTCCAGTCGCCATCGGGCTTGCGCTCGAAGTCGAAGCCCAGCACCCGGCCGCCGCTGTTGGCAAACACCGTCTGCCCGCTGCCATCCGGTGCCATGCGCAAGACCTTGCCGCTGAGCACCGCGGCGTACAAGGCGCCATCGGGGCCGATGGCGATGTGCTCGGGGCCTTCTTCACCGTGCAGGTCGATCACCTGCAGCCCGGCCAGGCGCTGGTTGGCGGCATGCACGCCGGTGTAGCCGCTGTCGCCGGGCGCCGTCCAGGCCACGGCACGCACCGGCACCGGCCACAGCAGCAGGTAGGCCGCCAGCAGCAGCACGGCCAGACACAGCGAGAGGAACAAGGTACGCCAGAAACGTCGCATGGCTTCAGCGCTCCGGCAGCGCGGCGCGCTCGTCGTCGCTCAGCACCCGCAGGCGCCACTCGCCGTCCATCTGCGCCAGGCCGTGCAGATCGATCGAGCGCTGGGTCTGCAGCAGCCGCACCAGGTAGGCCACCACCGCGGGCTCGATCACCTGACCCGGCACCAGCACCGGAATGCCCGGCGGGTACGGCACGATCTGGTCGCAGCACACGCGGCCATTCAAGGCCGCATTCGGCTGGCCCTGCTCGTCGAGCAGCGGCATGCGCACGCCGGCTTCATAAAACGCATCACGCGGCAGGCAGGCCAGCGCCGTGAAGCGCGGTGCCTCGGGCATGCGGCCGTAGGTGAGTGGCGGCCGACGGTCTTTGGCCAGACGCAGCATCGAATCAAACAGCCGGCTGACCTTGCTGCGCGTGGTGCCGATGGTCAGCAGCAGCGTCAACGTGTTGTGCGTGTTCTTCTCGACCTGGATGTTGTAGCGGTTGATCAGCTCGTCGCGCAGCTCGTCAGCCGACCAGCCGCTGGCCGAGATGTCGATGGTGAGCTTGGTCGGGTCCAGGCGAATGCCGTCGTCCTTCACTTCCTCGGGCAGCATGTCGGCCAGCGACAGCACACGGAACGCACCGGTGGCGTTGATCTTCTCGCGCAGCTCGTGGGCGAATTTCAGCGAGCGGTCGAGCAGGCGGTAGCCCTCCATCACGGCCTGCTTGCGGGCCACGTCGAGGCTGGCGATCAGCGTGTACTGCGGGCTGGTCGACGCGTGCATGTTGAAGTTCTCGCGGAACAGATGCTCGTCGAAGGCCGGGTCGTTCACATGGATCATGCTGGCCTGCGAAAACGCCGACAGCACCTTGTGGGTGCTCTGGGTGACGTAGTCGGCGCCGCACTCCAGGGCGGTCGGCCGCAGCTCGGGGTGGAAGCGGGCGTGGCCGTACCAGGCCTCGTCGACGATCACCTTGATGCCGGCGGCGTGGGCCTCGCGGATGATGGGCGCGAGGTCGTAACGGAAGCCGTCGTAGGTGCAGCTGGTGAGGATCAGCACCTTGGCATCGGCGTTGGCGGCGATGGCCGCGCGGATGGTGGCCAGCGGCACCGGCCCGAAGATGCCGTATTGCCGGTTCACGGACGAATCGAGGTACACCGGCCGCGCGCCCGACAGGATCACGCCGTGATGCACCGACTTGTGGCAGTTGCGGTCGAGCAGCAGCTTGTCGCCCGGCGCTAGTAGGGTCTGGAAGATGACCTTGTTCGACGTGCTGGTGCCGTTGGTGGCGAAGTAGGTCTTGCGGGCACCGAAGGCCTTGGCGGCCAGCCGCTGGCTCTGCGCAATGACGCCCGTGGGGTGCAGCAGCGAATCAAGCATCGGCACGCTGCACGACAGGTCGGCGCGCAGCATTTCCTCGCCGACGAAGTCGTAGAAATCGCCCACCCACGGGCTGCCCTTGAAGCTGTCGCCACCGGCGTGGCCGGGCGTGTGCCAGCTGTCCTTGGCCTGGGCCACATAGGCGCGCAGCGCGTCGTGGAACGGGGTTTGTGCCTTCTCGGCCACCTCGGCCGCGAGGATGCGGAACCAGCCGGAAAAATCGTGTTCGTTGCGGAAGAAGTAGCCGTCCACCGCGTCGCTGGCGAGCTGTTCCACCAGCAGCTTGTCGCTGTCGTCTTCCAGCAGCATGTAGACCGAGAGCTCGGGCCGCGCGTCGATGATGCGCTGGGCCAGGATGACGGCGGGCGCGCCCTGCCCCTCCGGCCCGGACGGGCCGTGGTCGATCAGCACCACCTGCAGATCAACGCCGCTGGCAGGGGTGGCCAGCACCATGTCGAGGGCGCTCTGGTCACACGGGCAGCCAACAGCCTGCAGGCCATGCGGGTTGTCGCCCGAAGCCTCGCGCTTGTGCGCGGCGGCGTTCAGTCCGTCGGTGACTTGCTGGCGAAAATTCGCATCGGCGCTGATGACCAGCACCTGGGTCGCCGGTTTCATGGCGCTCACTCCTGATGGTTGTGTTCTTCAGGCCGTGCCCGCTTGTGGCGCGCACGGCTTGTTCATGCAGGCAGTGTAGGCAAGGTGCGTGCCGCCCCCGGGCAGGGTTGACGCGGGGTGTGGGGTTCCGCCTGAGGCGGCGAGGCCTTCAGCCGCGGCGCGGAGGCAGCACCCGGGTGCCGCCGATGGGCAGCACGAACACGGCATCGTCCGACACGTTCTGCGCAGCGCGCAGCCGCTGCAGCTCACGCGGGGGCTCGTCGAGCGGCTCATCGGTGAGCGCGAACGTGCCCCAGTGCACGCCCAGGCTGCGCTGGGCGCCGAGGTCGTGGTGGATGCGCAGGGCCTCTTCCACGTTCACATGCTGCGGCGCCATGAACCAGCGGGGCTCGTAGGCGCCGATGGGCAGCAGCGCGATGTCAAAGCCGCCGGCCTGCTGACGCTCAGCGAAGCGGGCCTTGAGCGCAGCGAACTCCCGCGAGTACGCCGTGTCACCCGCGAAGAACAAGTGGCAATCAGGCGCGAACATCGCAAAGCCGCCCCAGAGCGTGGCCATGCGGTCGGCGATGCCGCGCGCCGACCAGTGCTGTGCGGGCACCAGCATCACCTCACTCTGGCGGCCGCAGGCGCTGTCCACCATCACCGACTGCCACCAGTCGAGCTCGTCGACCGTGTGGATGCCCAGCTTGGCGAACCAGGCTTTCAGGCCCAGCGGCACCACGAAGCGCGGCGGGCCACCGGCTTGTGCGGCCAGCGCACGCACCGAGGGCGCGCACAGATGGTCATAGTGGTTGTGCGACACCATCACCACGTCGATGTGCGGCAGCTGCGCCAGCGACAAACCCGGTGGCTGTTCACGCCGCGGGCCGACAAACGACACCGGCGAGGCGCGCTCGGCAAAGATCGGATCGGTCAGCACATTCAGCCCGCCCAGCTGGGCCAGCACGGTGGCATGGCCCACCCAGGTGACGGCCGGCACCATGGCCGCACCGGCGGTGGCATTGGCGTGCAGCCAGGCCAGGTCAGGCGGCACCTGGGGAATGGGCGCCTGCGGCGGCTTGGGCAGGCCCTCGGCACGCGCATTCCAGCGCCAGCGCAGCACGTCCGCCAGCGACTTCACCTCGAACGGCGCGGCCACGTTGCGAAACCCATCGGCCGTGTGGTGCGGCTGGTCAGGTTGGAAGTGCGGGTTGCGGCGTGCCACGGGGGTCTCCGGAAGGGGGCTCAATGGCCAGCGAAGCGGGCCAGCATGCGGATGGAGCTCCACAGCAGCAAGGCGCCCACGGCCACCAGGGCCAGCGTGGCAATCACGATGCTCATCACGCTGCCGGCTTCAGGCCGCGGGCCGTAGTCGTTGTCATCGGGGTTACCCGGCCAGAGCATCAGCACCAGGGTCATGATGGTGCCCACGGTGGGCACCACGCTGAGCACGGCCCACCAGCCGGTGAGGTTCAGGTCGTGCAGGCGCAGCACGTTCAGGCGGATGCTGAGGAACAGGTACGCCACCGCCGAGATCAGAAACACCAGGCCCGACACGATGCCGATCGAACGCAGGGCAACGGTCAGGATGGCCAGAAAGACCACCATCATCCAGAGGCTGCTTGACGCGGCACGCAGGCGGCCCACGCGGCCCTCCATGCTGGTGCCGAACAACGCAGGCTCATCCTCATGGGCCCAGCTGCGGAAATCGCGCGGGGGCGGTGCATGGCGCGTGCTGCCAAAACCCTGGCGGGTTGGCGGCGCGTCCATGTCGCCGCGGGCCTCGGCTTTGGTGCCCGCATCGAACTGGGGCGCGGGTGCGGGCTCAGGCAGGCGGGGTGCGGCGGGCTCTGGCTCTGACGGCGGCATGGCCGCCACGGCCATTGGCACCAGGCTCAAGCCGGCAGGCGCGGGTGTGGCCGCAACGGGGGCGGCTGGCGCCGCTGCAGCAACGTCCTCCTCCATGCTCAGCTGCGCACCCAGCGCCGCAAAGCGTTGCACCCACTGCTGCGCCTTCTGCAGGTCCAGCCCGCGCTTGATGACGGCGCGCCGGCCGCTGAACAAGGCACCGAGCCGCGCCTCATCGAGCTGGAGTTGCGCGCCCAGCGCCGCACGCACGGCGGCGGGCTCGAAGCCTGGCAGCACGCCGGCTGCATAGACGAGGTGGTAGGTGGTGCTCATGAGGTGTGCGTGGACTGGCCCGCCACCGGGGCCTGCACCCCCGTGGCGAGGCGGGTGCGGATCAGGTGTTGGAAGCGCTCGACGCGTTCTTGTCGGCTGCGTCAGCGGCCTCAGCCGCGGCAGCCAGCAGCGCTGCCAGCGCATGGGCCACATCGTCTTCGCTCACGCCATCACCGCGCTGCACGGGGGCGCCGGCCAGCGCAGCGGCGCCGTCGGTCTTGAGCTTCTTCACCCATTCACCGGCATCCCTGCCGCCGGCAAAGGCACTGCTCTGCAGCAGCACGCGGCCATCGGCGGCGCTGAGCTTGAAGTAGAACTGGCCGTCGGCTTCGCGGTATTGCTTGAACACGGCGAGCGCCGGCTTGGCGCGCGCCACCGGGGCGGTTGACGCCGCCAGTGGCTGGAAGGTGCGCAGGCCTACGGCATGGCGCAGGCGCGCCAGCAGCGGCGCGGCTTCGGCACGGGCACGGGCAGCGCCGGCCTGCAACGTGGCCTCGATCTCTTCCGGGTGCGCCATCAAGGCGTCGTAGCGCTCGCGCATCGGGCCGATCTGGCCGTTGATCTGGTCAAACAGGCGCTGCTTGGCATCGCCCCAGCCCAGGCCGGCACGCAGCTCGTCGCGGAAGGCCGCGCGCTGCGCCGGCGTGGCAAACGCATCAAAGATGCTGACCAGGTGCGAGCCGTCCGGGTCCTTGGGCTCACCGGGGAGCTTGCTGTCTGTGACGATGCGGGCGATGGCCTCGCGCAGGGCCTTCTCGCCGCCTTCGAACAAGGGAATGACGTTGTCATAGCTCTTGCTCATCTTGCGGCCATCCAGGCCAGGCAAGAGCTCCATCTCGGCTTCAACCTCGGCCTCGGGCAGCACGAAGAAATCTTCGCCACGGCCGAACAGGTGGTTGAAGCGCTGGGCCACATCACGCGCCATCTCGATGTGCTGGACTTGGTCCTTGCCCACCGGCACGCGGTGCGCGTTGAACATCAGGATGTCAGCGGCCATCAGGATCGGGTAGCTGTACAGGCCCATCGTGATGCCGGCGTCCGGGTCTTCGCCGGCGGCCACGTTGGCGTCCACCGCGCCCTTGTAGGCGTGTGCGCGGTTCATCTGGCCCTTGGAGGTGACGCAGGTCAGCAACCAGGTCAGCTCCGGAATTTCAGGCACGTCGCTCTGGCGGTAGAACACGACCCGCGCGGTGTCGAGGCCGGCAGCCAGCCAGGTGGCGGCGATCTGCAGGCGCGAGGCTTCGATGCGGGCCGGGTCGTCGCACTTGATGAGCGCGTGGTAATCGGCCATGAAGAAGAAGCTGTCGACGCCGGGCTCGCGGCTGGCGGCGATGGCCGGCCGCAAGGCGCCGACGTAATTGCCCAGGTGCAGGGTGCCGGTGGTGGTGATGCCGGTCAGGACGCGGGTGGAGGCCATGGTGCGCAGAAGGATCAGGAGTGACAACGAGGGGAGCAGCCGCAGCCGCTCCGCAAGCCGTGATTGTGGCTGGCTTTGCCGCCAGGGCGCCACGCAGGCTCAGATCGACAGCGGATCGACGTCGATGGCCCAGCGCACGATGCCCTTGTGCTGGCTGCGCAACGCGGGCAGCGCGGGCGTCCACACGGCCAGCAGGCGTTGCAGCAGCGGCCGGGTCGGGCCTTCCACCAGCATCTGCCGCCGCTCGAAGCCAGCCACCTTGGCCACATGCGGTGGCACGGGCGCATAGAACATCACGTCGGTCAGTTGCTCGGCCGGCAGCAGGCTGCGAGCCAGGTCGCGCGCGGCCTTGAGGAAGTCCTCGGCAACCGCTGCCTCGCGCGCCTCGCAGCGCAGCAGCGCCAGGTGGCTGAACGGCGGCAGGCCGGCCATGTCGCGCTCGGTGAGCTGGCTGGCGGCAAAGGCGTCGAAGTCGTGCTTGCGCAGGGCGGCGAACAGCGGGTGTTCAGGCACCGAGGTCTGCACCCACATTTCGCTGCGGGCCGCGGCTTCAGCGTCGCGGCCGGCGCGGCCACCGGCCTGCATCAGCGTGGCGAACAGGCGCTCCGGCGCACGGAAATCGGCGGTGAACAGGGCGCTGTCGGGGTTGACGGCGGCCACCAGCGTGACGCGGCGGAAATCATGGCCCTTGGTGACCATCTGCGTGCCGATGAGCACATCCACATCGCCGGCATGCACCGCAGCGAGTTGCTGCTCCAGCGTGCCCTTGAGGCGGGTGGTGTCGGCGTCGATGCGCGCCACCCGCGCGCCGGGCAGCGCTTCAGCCATCTGCTCTTCAAGACGCTCGGTGCCGCGGCCCATCGGCTGGATGTCCTGGTTGCCGCAGTCCGGGCAGGCGCGGGGCACGCGCTCGGTAAAGCCGCAGTGGTGGCAGCGCAGCGTGCGGTCGAGCTTGTGGAACACGCGCCAGGCGCTGCAATGCGGGCAGCCGCTTTTCCAGTCGCAGGCGGTGCAGTGCAGCACCGGCGCAAAGCCGCGGCGGTTGAGGAACAGCAGGCTCTGCTCGCCGCGCTCGATGCGCTCTTTCACCGCGGCCAGCAGCGGCGGCGCCAGCGCGGGCGGCTCTTGCCCGCGGGGCGGCCGGGGCTGGGTTTTCATGTCGATGATGCGCACCGCGGGCAACACGCCCTGCCCCACGCGCTGCGCCATGGTCAGCAGCCGGTAGCGGCCCGTCTGCGCGTGCTGCCAGCTTTCAAGCGAGGGCGTGGCGGAGCCCAGCACCACCGGGGCGCGCTCCAGCCGGCCGCGGTACACGGCCAGATCACGCGCGGAATAGCGGGCGCCGTCCTGCTGCTTGTAGCTGGGGTCGTGCTCTTCGTCGACGACGATCAACCCCAGCCGCGGCAGCGGGCAGAAGATGGCGAGCCGCGTGCCCAGCACCAGATCCGCATGGCCCAGGTGCGCCGCCAGCCAGTTCTGCAGGCGCTGCGCCGCCGTGAGGCCGCTGTGCAGCGACACCAGCTTGCGGCCCGGGAAGCGCTCAGCGAAGCGCTGCTCCAGCTGGGGCGTCAGGTTGATTTCGGGCACCAGCACCAGCGCCTGGCGCCCGATGCTAAGCGCATGCTCCGCCGCGCGCAGGTAAACCTCGGTCTTGCCGCTGCCAGTCACGCCGTGCAGCAGGTGGCAGGCGGGTTGGGCGGCGTTGAAATCGGCCGTCAGGCTGGCCAGTACGGTGTCTTGCTCGGGCGTGAGCGGCGGGCGCTGCGGGGCCTCGGCGGCTGTGGTGGGCGTGTCGTGTGGCTCAACGGCCAACTCAGTTGCGATTTCGGCAGCTTGTGCCACCTCAGCCGCAGCCGATTTGCGTTTGCGCTTTGGCGCAGGCGGCGGCAGCAGGCCCAGGGCCTTGTCGAGCTTGCGCAGACGCTTGAGCAGGCCGGCATCGTCCAGCTTGCGCAATTCCGGCGGCAACACCGACAACGCGACCTCGCCCAGCGCACGCTGGTAATAGCGCGCGGTGAAGCTGACCAGGGCACACCAGGCAGGCGGCAGGGGCGGCAGGCTGCCCAGCGCCTCGATCACCGCCTTGAGCACGACCGGCGAGCCGTCAGCGGCGCTGGCGTCAGGCGCGTCATCGTCTGCCTGCCAGACCACGCCCAGGGTTTCGCGCTTGCCCAGCGGCACGCGCACCAGCGTGCCCGGCGCCCAGGCGTCGGCGGCCTCGTAATCAAGCACGTCGCCCAGGCCGGCGTGCTGGGGGGTATCGACCGCAACCGCCAGTCGGTACATCAGGGTTGTCCCGCCAGAGTGTGGATAAGCGCCTGAAAGCTCGATGTTTTCTGAAGGAAAGCGTTTAAGTCCATGATTGGAAAGCACTTTTGCGCTTACCCACCGAGGCTGTGGATAACTTTGTGGGAAAGCTGAACAAAGATGCGCTAACTGCTTGATCCATCAGGCTTCAGTTCGATCTGCACACTTTTGTCGCAACGGAAAAAATATCAATCGAATCAAGGACTTGCCACACGTTGCCGAGCGATGCGGGTTTGAGCCTATGCGCGTCGCGCCGCGAACGCTCGCTCGGCCCTTTTTGGGGATAAGTCAAGCCCTGAGCGCTCACTCACAGGATAAATACCGACCTCATCCCTTCGGTGGATGACAAGCGGCACCCCAGTTGTTCACACGGGCTGACGCAACTTCCGGGAATGGCTGTGCACCGCCTCGACCAGCGCCGTGACATGCTCCGGCGGCGTGAACTGGCTGATGCCATGGCCCAGATTGAAGATGTGGCCGTCCCAGCCGCCATCAGCGCGTTGCGGGCGGCCGAAGCTGTCGAGCACCTTGATGGCTTCGCGCTGCACGGCTTCCGGCGGGGCGAACAGCACGTTGGGGTCGAGGTTGCCTTGCAGCGCCACACGACCACCCACGGACGCCCGGGCGCGAGCCAGGTTCACGGTCCAGTCGAGGCCCACCACATCGGCGCCCAGATCAGCGATTTCGGGCAGCCACAGGCCGCCGCCCTTGGTGAAGCAGATCACCGGCACGGGTTGGCCGTCCTTGGTGCGGTTCAGTTGCTGCACCACGCGGCGGGTGTAGGCCAGCGAGAACTCCTGGAACGCGCCGTCGGCCAGCACGCCGCCCCAGCTGTCGAAGATCATCACGGCTTGCGCGCCGGCATCGATCTGGGTGTTCAGGTAGGTGGCCACCGAATCGGCGTTCACGCTCAGGATGCGGTGCATCAGGTCCGGGCGGCTGTAGAGCATCGACTTGACCTGGCGGTAGTCGTCCGAGCCGGCGCCTTCCACCATGTAGCAGGCGAGCGTCCACGGGCTGCCCGAGAAGCCGATCAACGGCACCCGGCCGTTCAGGGCCTTGCGGATGGAGGTGACGGCGTCGAAGACATAGCGCAGCTTGTCCATGTCGGGCACGGCCAGCGCGTTCACCGCGGCTTCGTCGCGCACCGGCTTTGCGAACCGTGGGCCTTCGCCCTGCTGGAACGACAGGCCCAGGCCCATGGCGTCGGGCACGGTGAGGATGTCGGAGAACAGGATCGCGGCGTCCAGCGGATAGCGCTCCAGCGGCTGCAGCGTCACCTCGGTGGCATAGTCGGTGTTCGTGGCCAGCCCCATGAAGCTGCCGGCCTTGGCCCGGGTGTCACGGTACTCCGGCAGGTAGCGGCCGGCCTGGCGCATCAGCCAGACAGGCGTGTGGGTGGTGGGCTGGCGCAGGCAAGCGCGCAGGAAGGTATCGTTGACGAGCGGTGCGAACATCCGGCGATTATCCCCGCCAGCGTGAAAGCCACTTTGACGCAGCTTGAACTTCGGGCTCCTCGCCCGCATCTTGAAGAGGTGACAGCGCCAGCGCTGTGCCTACTCCGGCCCCTCGGGGCCCTTTTCCAGCAGGAGATTGTCTTCATGCGTTCCCCCCGAACTTCGCGCGTGCTGCGCACCGTGACCCTGGCCGCCGTGGTGGCTGGCTCGCTGTCTCTCGGCGGCTGCGGCTACAACGAGTTCCAGCATCTGGACGAACAGACCAAGTCCGGCTGGTCGGAGGTGCTGAACCAGTACCAGCGCCGCGCTGACCTGATCCCGAACATCGTGGCCACGGTGAAGGGCGAAGCCAACTTCGAGCAGGAAACGCTGACCAAGGTGGTGGAGGCCCGTTCGCGCGCCACCGCCATCCAGGCCACGCCGGAACTGGTGAACGACCCGGCGGCCTTCCAGAAATTCCAGGCGGCCCAGGGTGAGCTGACCAGCGCACTCAGCCGCTTGCTGGTGGTCAGCGAGAACTACCCCAACCTGAAGGCCAACCAGGGCTTCCAGGATTTGCGCGTGCAGCTCGAAGGCACCGAGAACCGCATCACGGTGGCCCGCAACAAGTACATCCAGTCGGTGCAGGCCTACAACGTGCTTGCCCGCAGCTTCCCGACCAACCTGACGGCCAAGATCTTCAGCTACGAGGTGAAGCCGGGCTTCACGGTGGAGAACGAAAAGGCGATTTCGGCTCCACCGACGATCAGCTTTGACAAGGCGCCTGCAACGCCAGCCCCTGCCTCTCCGTCTGCGTCCAAGTAAGGCGCGGCCACCATGCGGGCCACACTGACCGCCCACGCAGCCTGGCCTCGCGCCCTGGCTGCCTGGTTGATGCTGCCCCTGCTGGCCGCCATGGCCCTGCTGTGCAGTGCCCTGCCAGCGGTGGCCCAGGAGGGGCTGGTGGCGGTGCCCCCGCTGAATGCGCGGGTGACCGACCTCAGTGCCACGCTCAGCCCGGTGCAACTGAAGGCGCTGGAGGCCAAGCTCGCCGGCGTTGAGTCAGAAATCGGCTCGCAGGTCGTGGTGCTGATGGTGCCGAGCACCCAGCCCGAGGACATCACCAGCTACGCCTACCGGGTGGCCGACCAGTGGAAGATCGGCCGCAAGGCCGTGGGCGACGGGCTGTTGATCGTCGTGGCGAAAGACGACCGGAAGGTGCGCATCGAGGTGGCCAAGGCGCTGGAAGGCGCCGTGCCCGATCTGGCGGCCAGCCAGGTGATTGAGCGGGCCATCAAGCCGGCCTTCCGGCAAGGCGACTACGCCGGCGGCCTGAACCAGGCCGTCGACCAGCTGGCCAAGCGACTTCGGGGCGAAAGCCTGCCGGTGCCGGCAGCCACACCGAACAGCGCTCAGCAGGGCTACAGCGACCCGGGCTGGGAGCAGTACGCCATGTTCCTGCTGATTGGCGTGCCCGTGATCGGGGCGGTGTTGACCGGCATCCTGGGCCGCGTGCTGGGCTCCTTGGGCACTGGTGGTGCGGCAGGTGCGATTGCGTGCGTTGTGACGGGCAGCACGCTGGTGGGCGTGGGGGCCGGGGTGTTCGCGCTCATTCTGGTGGGCGTGCTGGGCATCGGCGCCAGCCGGCGCAGCAGCGGCAGCCGAGGTTTCAGCTCGCGTGGCTCGCACCTCGGTGGTGGGCCGGTCATCTGGGGTGGTGGAGGTGGCGGCGGCGGCTGGGGTGGCGGCGGCGGGGGCGGTGGTTTTTCGTCCGGCGGCGGTGGCGACTTTGGCGGCGGCGGCGCCTCGGGAGACTGGTGATGCCTCTTCAACCCGTTTCTGGCTCACGCGTGTGGCGACTGCTGCGCCACCGCTGGTGTGATGAACGCGACGTCGCCCGCGCTTTGCCTGATGACGCGCTCGCGCGGCTGGAAGCAGCCATTCACGCCAGTGAGCACCAACATACCGGCGAGTTGCGCGTCAGCGTCGAAGCCGGCCTGCCGCTGAGCTACCTGTGGCGACGCGCCAGTGCGCGTGCCCGGGCCATCGCGCTGTTCGGCAAGTTGAATGTCTGGGACACCGAGCACAACAACGGCGTGCTGATCTACCTGCTGCTGGCCGAGCGCTCGATCGAGATCGTGGCGGACCGTGGCCTCGCGCGGAAGGTGCCGGCGGCGGAATGGCAAGCGATGGTGGCCCTGCTGGCGCCGGCCTGTCGGGCCGGTGATTTTGAGGGTGGCCTGCAGCAATGCGTGAGCCTGGTGGGCGACTTGCTGCGGCAGCATTTCCCGGCGGCCGAGGGCAGTGCGCCGAGGAATGAGCTGTCGAACAGCGTGGACCTGCGCTGAGCGCCGCCACCGCGAACATCGACATCGCCCGGGCACCACCCCTGTTCAGGCAATAAAAAACCCGCCGTGCGCCGAGGCGCAGGGCGGGTTGGTCTGCATCGAAGTGGCCCGTCGACCACCCCGAAACAACTGGTTCAGCGGCGCTGGCGCAGCTTCTGGATGGCGGCCAGCTGGGCGGCCATCGTGGCGAATTCGCCTTGAGCGGCCGCGAAGTCGATGTCGCTCTTGGCGTTCTTCATCGCTTCCGCAGCCAGTGCCTTGGCTTCCGAAGCCTTGGCCTCGTCCAGGTCACGGCCGCGAATGGCGGTGTCGGCCAGCACGGTCACCGTACCCGGTTGCACTTCAAGAATGCCGCCGGCGACGAAGACAAACTCTTCCTCACCGTCTGCACGCTCGATGCGCACCGCGCCCGGCTTGATGCGGGTGATCAGCGGCGTGTGCTTGGGCAGAATGCCCAGTTCGCCGTTTTCGCCCGGCAGCGCGACGAATTTCGCCTCGCCCGAAAAGATGGACTCTTCGGCGGAGACAACGTCAACGTGGATGGTTGCCATGCTCGGTCTTTCCAGTGGGGTTGAAGAAGATTCAAAAAGATCAGTCAGGGGCGGGGTGAGAACTCACCCCGACACGCCTCACTGCATCTTCTTGGCCTTCTCGAACGCCTCGTCGATGGTGCCGACCATGTAGAACGCCTGCTCGGGCAGGTGGTCACATTCGCCAGCCACGATCATCTTGAAACCACGGATGGTTTCCTTCAGCGGCACGTACTTGCCCGGCGAGCCGGTGAAGACTTCTGCCACGTGGAACGGCTGCGACAGGAAACGCTGGATCTTACGGGCGCGAGCGACCGACAGCTTGTCTTCCGGCGACAGTTCGTCCATGCCCAGAATGGCGATGATGTCGCGCAGTTCCTTGTAACGCTGCAGGGTGGCCTGCACGGCACGGGTCGTGTTGTAGTGCTCTTCGCCGATGACGTTCGGATCGATCTGACGCGAGGTCGAGTCGAGCGGGTCAACAGCCGGGTAGATACCCAGCGAAGCGATGTCACGCGACAGCACCACGGTGGCGTCCAAGTGGGCGAAGGTCGTGGCAGGCGACGGGTCGGTCAAGTCGTCCGCAGGGACGTACACGGCCTGGATCGAGGTGATCGAGCCGACCTTGGTCGACGTGATCCGCTCTTGCAGACGGCCCATTTCTTCAGCCAGCGTCGGCTGATAGCCCACGGCGGAAGGCATACGGCCCAGCAGTGCGGACACTTCGGTACCGGCCAGGGTGTAGCGGTAGATGTTGTCCACGAAGAACAGCACGTCCTTGCCTTCGTCGCGGAACGACTCGGCGATGGTCAGGCCGGTCAGGGCGACGCGCAGACGGTTGCCCGGCGGCTCGTTCATCTGACCGTAGACCATGGCGACCTTCGACTCTTCGAGCTTCTCGAGGTTCACCACGCCGGAGTCGGCCATCTCGTGATAGAAGTCGTTGCCCTCACGGGTACGCTCGCCCACACCAGCGAACACCGACAGACCGCTGTGGGCCTTGGCGATGTTGTTGATGAGTTCCATCATGTTCACGGTCTTGCCCACGCCGGCGCCACCGAACAGACCCACCTTGCCGCCCTTGGCGAACGGGCAGATCAGGTCGATCACCTTGATGCCGGTTTCCAGCAGTTCTTGCGACGGGCTCAGCTCGTCATACGACGGAGCCTTGCGGTGGATCGAAGCCGTCAGGGCCTGGTCCACGGGGCCACGTTCGTCGATGGGCGTGCCCAGCACGTCCATGATGCGGCCGAGGGTAGCCTTGCCAACCGGCACGTGAATGGCAGCGCCGGTGTTGGTCACGGTCAGGCCGCGACGCAGGCCGTCGGAGGAGCCCAGCGCGATGGTACGGACGATGCCGTCACCCAACTGCTGTTGCACTTCCAGGGTCAGCGCGGAGCCTTCCATCTTCAGGGCGTCGTACACCCGGGGCATCTGGTTACGCGGGAATTCCACGTCCACCACGGCGCCGATGCACTGAACGATCTTGCCTTGGGCTTGAGAGTTCGACATTTTTCGGTCCTTCAATCTTGATTCGATTCGTTCGCAGGTTGAGCGGCTTCGTGCCGATCAACCACTGATCGCGGCGGCGCCGCTGACGATCTCGGAGAGTTCCTTCGTGATCGCGGCCTGGCGGGTCTTGTTGTAGATGAGCTTGAGCTCACCGATCAGCGTACCTGCGTTGTCGGTCGCGGCCTTCATCGCCACCATGCGTGCCGATTGCTCGGACGCCATGTTCTCGGCGACTGCCTGGTAGACCAGCGCTTCGATGTAACGCGTGAGCAGCTCTTCGATGACCACGCCTGCTTCTGGCTCGTACAGGTAGTCCCAGCCGTAGGCCGACTTCTCGGCTTCGGACTGCGACAGCTTGTCGGCGGCCAGAGGCAGCAGCTGTTCCACCACCGGCTCCTGCTTCATCGTGTTGATGAACTTGGTGTAGCACAGGTACACCGAGTCCACTTCACCTGCGACGAAGGCGTCAAGCATGACCTTGACCGGGCCGATCAGCTTGTCGATCTGCGGGGCGTCACCCAGGCCGATGGCCTGCGAAACGACCTTCGCGCCAATGCGGTTCAAGAAGCCGAAGCCCTTCGAGCCGATGGCCACAGCCTGAACCTGCTTGCCTGCGGTCTGCACGTCCTTCATCTTGTTCGTGACAGCACGCAAGACGTTGGTGTTCAGACCACCGCACAGGCCCTTGTCGGTGGTGACAACCACGAAACCAGCCACACCCGACTTGGCGTCGGAACGCATGTAGGGCGACTGGTACTCAGGGTTGGCCTGCGACAGGTTGGCGGTGATGTTGCGGATCTTGTCGCTGTACGGACGCGCATTGCGCATCCGCTCCTGCGCCTTGCGCATCTTGGAGGCGGCGACCATTTCCATGGCCTTGGTGATCTTCCTGGTGTTCTCCACCGATTTGATCTTGCCGCGGATTTCCTTTCCGACTGCCATGACTTTTTCTCCTGGTCTGGGGGGACAGTGCTGCTTGGCCCGTGAGGGGTGTCAGTACTGTCCCTGGGGTGTCATGGAATCAGGCGAAGGACTTCTTGAACGCGACGATCGCGCCAGCCAGTTCTTCCTCGGCAACCTTGTCCATGGCCTTTTCAGCTTCCAGCTTTGCAAGCAGGGCAGCGTGGCTGCTCTTCAGGAACTGGTGCAGACCATGTTCGAACGCCAAGACCTTCTTGGTGTCGATGTCGTCGAAGTAGCCCTTGTTGACGGCGTACAGCGTGGCGCCCATCAGCGAGATCGGCAGCGGCGAGTACTGAGCCTGCTTCAGCAGTTCGGTGACGCGTGCGCCACGGTCCAGCTGCTTGCGGGTGGCCTCGTCCAGGTCGGAAGCGAACTGCGCGAACGCAGCCAGTTCACGGTACTGGGCCAGGTCGGTACGGATACCGCCGGACAGCGACTTGATCAGCTTGGTCTGTGCAGCACCACCGACGCGCGACACCGAGATACCGGCGTTGATGGCGGGGCGGATGCCGGCGTTGAACAGGCTGGTTTCCAGGAAGATCTGGCCGTCGGTGATCGAGATCACGTTGGTCGGAACGAAAGCGGAAACGTCACCGGCCTGGGTTTCGATCACGGGCAGCGCGGTCAGCGAGCCGGTCTTGCCCTTGACTTCACCCTTGGTGAAGGCTTCGACGTAGTCGGCGTTCACGCGGGCTGCGCGTTCCAGCAGGCGGCTGTGGAGATAGAACACGTCGCCAGGGAAAGCTTCGCGGCCCGGCGGGCGACGCAGCAGCAGCGAGACTTGACGGTAGGCCACGGCCTGCTTGGACAGGTCGTCATACACGATCAGGGCGTCTTGGCCGCGGTCACGGAAGTACTCACCCATCGTGCAGCCGGAGTACGCCGAGACGTACTGCATGGCGGCCGATTCCGAAGCCGAAGCAGCCACGACGATGGTGTATTCCATCGCGCCAGCTTGTTCCAGAGCGCGCACCACGTTCTTGATCGACGAAGCCTTCTGGCCGATCGCAACGTAGATGCAGGTCATGTTCTGACCCTTCTGGTTGATGATCGCGTCGATCGCCACGGCGGTCTTGCCGGTCTGGCGGTCGCCGATGATCAGCTCGCGCTGGCCACGGCCGACGGGCACCATCGAGTCGATCGACTTCAGACCGGTCTGCACCGGCTGGTCGACGGACTTACGTGCGATAACGCCCGGAGCGACCTTTTCGATCACGTCGGTCATCTTGGCGTTGATCGGGCCCTTGCCGTCGATAGGCTGGCCCAGCGCGTTGACGACGCGACCGATCAGCTCGGGGCCGACCGGCACTTCCAGAATGCGGCCCGTGCACTTCACGGTGTCGCCTTCGGAGATGTGTTCGTATTCGCCCAGAATCACGGCGCCGACAGAGTCGCGCTCGAGGTTCAGGGCCAGGCCGAACGACGGTTGACCGTCCTTGCCGGCGGGGAACTCGAGCATTTCGCCCTGCATGGCATCGGACAGGCCGTGCACGCGGACGATACCGTCGGTCACGGAGACCACGGTGCCCTGGTTGCGAATGTCCGTCGAGGCGCCGAGGCCCTCGATGCGGCTCTTGATCAGTTCTGAAATTTCAGCGGGATTCAGTTGCATTGCGGTACTCCCAATCTGGTCGGCGGCCCGGCACAAACCTCAACGAGGTGAACGGCGGGATGACGCAGGGACGATTCATTGCGGGGCGCCTGGGTCCCCGGTCGTGTCTGCAGGCAGACACGGACACGGGGTCGGGCGACGTTCAGGCGGTGAGCGAGACCTTCATCTGTTCCAGACGAGCCTTGACCGAGGTGTCCAGCACCTCGTCGCCCACCGTCACCCGGATGCCCCCGATCAGTTCGGGGTCCAGCGTGACGCTGGCCGACAGCTTGCAGCCGAAACGCTTTTCGAGGGCGGCCACGATCTCGGACAGCTGGGCTGCCTCGATCGGGAACGCGCTCTCGATCAGCGCATCAGACACACCGCCTTCGGCATTGACCAGCGCACGGAACTGCGCAGCCACCTCGGGCAGCGCCGTCAGACGACCGTTCTCGATCAGCAGGTGCACAAAATTGCGCACGCCTTCGATGAGGTCACCCTTGTGCGCAGCGGTGATGACGTCGAGGACAGCTTCCGGACGAACCTTGGGGTCGTCTGCAAACTGGCGCAGTTGCGCGTCTTGCGCAATCACGCCGAGCGCGTCGATCTGACGCGCCCAACCCTGGACGTCCGCCTTGCGGGCGACCTGGAACAGGGCTTCCGCGTAGGGACGTGCGATGGTGGCAAGCTCAGCCATGGTCAGAGCTCCGTCTTCAGGCGGGTCAGCAACTCGGCGTGAACGCCGGCGTTGACTTCGCGACGCAGGATGCTCTCAGCGCCCTTGACGGCCAGCGCAGCGACTTCTTCGCGCAGCGCTTCACGGGCACGAACCACCTGCTGATCAGCATCGGCCTTGGCCGCTGCGATGATCTTGGCAGCTTCGTCGTTGGCCCGCACGCGGGCTTCGTCGACGATGGTTTGTGCACGCTTTTCGGCGTCAGCCAAACGCTTGGTCGATTCCTCGCGCGTTTGCGCAAGTTGCTCTTCCACACGCTTGTTGGCGGTTGCCAGGTCAGACTTGGCACGGTCAGCCGCAGCCAGGCCGTCGGCGATCTTCAGCGCGCGTTCATCCAGTGCCTTGGTGATAGGCGGCCAGACGAAGCGCATCGTGAACCAGACCAGGATCGCAAAAACGATCGCCTGGAGGATCAGAGTGGCGTTGATATTCACGGCTCAATCCTTTCGGTCGTGAAAGGGAGGCAGCGATTACTTCGGCAGGTTGGCCAGCAGGGTTGCGGCGAACGGGTTGGCGAAGGCGAACAGCAGGGCGATGGCAACGCCGATCAGGAAGGCAGCGTCGATCAGACCGGCCAGAATGAACATCTTGGTTTGCAGTTCGTTCATCAGCTCAGGCTGGCGAGCCGACGATTCCAGGAACTTGCCGCCCATCAGAGCGATACCGATCGAAGCGCCGATAGCGCCCAGACCAACAATCAGACCACAAGCCAGTGCGACGAGACCGAGGATGTTTTCCATGATGACTCCTAGAGGATTTAGATGAGAGAGAGGGGAGAGAAAAAAGAGATCAGTGAGCGTCGTGCGCCTGACCAACATAGATCAGCGTCAGCATCATGAAGATGAATGCCTGCAGCGTGATCACCAGAATGTGGAACAGGGTCCACACAGTGCCGGCGACGACATGACCGATGGCCAGGCCGACACCAGAAACCGACAGCGTGAACGCGCCGCCCATCAGCGCGATCAGCATGAACACGAGTTCGCCGGCGAACATGTTGCCGAACAGCCGCATGCCGTGCGAGACGGTCTTGGCCAGGAACTCGATCATTTGCATGAGGAAGTTGAACGGCCACAGGGCGGGGTGAGCGCCGAACGGGGCAGAGATCAACTCATGACCCCAGCCGCCCAGGCCCTTGATCTTGATGTTGTAGAACAGGCAGATCAGCAGCACGCTGGTCGACAGACCCAGCGTGGTGGACAGGTCAGCCGACGGCACCACGCGCAGGTAGGCGTGGTGAGCGTCGTGGCCAGCCGCTTCGTAGACCATGCCCCAGGCGGCAGGCAGTGCGTCGACCGGCAGCATGTCCATCGCGTTCATCGCGAAGATCCAGACGAACACCGTCAGGGCGAGCGGTGCAACCAGCTTGCGGCTGGTGGCGTTGTGGATCACGCCCTTGGCCTGGTTGTCGACCAGCTCAGCCAGGATTTCCACGGCCGCCTGGAAGCGACCCGGAACGCCCGACGTGGCCTTGCGGGCAGCCAGCCACAGGAAGAAGCAACCCAGGGCGCCGAGCACCACCGAGAAGACCACCGAATCCAGATTGAACAAGCTGAAGTCGATGATCGACGTCTGCTTCACGCTCTGAAACGAGAAGTCCTTCTGCAGATGCTGCAGGTGGTGGGTGATGTACTCACCGGCGCTTGGACCGTGCGACTCGCTAGCAATTTCGCTCGACATTGTTTGTGTCTCGTCTCTAACCGTTTACCTGGACCACCGTTGCATCAGCAACGCCAGCCAACTTGCCTTCAGGCCCAACACGAGCGAGACCAGCAACGCAGTCCAGCTCAGATCGGGCACCAGCTTCGGGGCCAGCGCGAGCATGGCCACCGAGAGCGCAATTTTTCCAAACTCCCACAACATGAAACTGACGACGTAGGCGCCAGCCTTCATGCCGGGAGCTTGTCGGCCTACACCCCGTGCCATCAAGGCGCTGGGAAAGACCACGGTGGCAGCGCCATACAACGCTGACCACACAAACCCCTGTCCTTCGGTGAGCAGCCACGTCAAGGCAACCACCACCGCGCCGATTGCAGCCTGAACCGCAACCACCCGCCATGGCGACATCGGCGGGTGCTTCGACACCAGTGCCTGCACCTCTTCGCGGGTCAGGGCCTTGATGTCTTCTTCTGCAGCCTCATCTTGAGTGTCATCCCAGGCAGACGGGCGTGTTTCGCGTCGGTCTGTCATGGAACCAATCCTTCAGCGTGAGCAGCAAAGCCTCGGGATTATATGGGCAAACCCTTGTTCGCCCTAGATGCCCCTGCGCGACGCCCGAGGGTTGCGCGCTCGCTCAATTGCGGTTACTACGCAGTTTCACGCATGGACGAAGTTGACCGGCAGGCCCGGCACGCTGACGCGCATCTGCAACACCTGGCCCGCCCAAGGCTGCTCGGCCAGCTCAGCCGCAGGACGGTTTTCGCGGGCGGTGGTGACATACAAGGTGCGCAGATCGTCGCCGCCGAAGCACGGCATGGTCGCGCATTGAACCGGCAGGTGCACGGTTTGCAACACCTCGCCGGCCGGTGACAGCCGCAGCAGGCGACGCCCCTCGAACATGGCCGTCCAGTAGCAGCCTTCGCTGTCCACCGCGGCGCCGTCAGGCCGGCCGGCGTAGGTCGAAAGGTCTTGCCCGGCCTGCTTCACCGGGAATGTGGCGAAAACGCGTCGACCGCTCACTTCGCCCGTGGCCGGGTCGGCGTCGAAGGCATAGATGGTGTGCGCCTTGGTATCGCTCCAGTACTGGGTGCGGCCGTCCGGGCTCCAGGCCAGACCATTGCTGACCGTGATGCCGTCAGCTTGGCGCGACAACTCTCCGTCAGACCAGCGATACAGCGCCGCCAGCGCGGGGTCGCGCGGCTCATAGATGGTGCCGACCCAGAAGCGGCCCCGGGCATCGGCCTTGCCGTCGTTGAAGCGCTCTTTTGCCGGCTCGTAAGGCGGCGATGCCAGGCGCTGGCGCTTGCCGGTGGCCGGGCTGAAGCGCCACAAGCCGTCGCGCATGGCCAGCACCAGGTCGCCGTCCATCAGGGGCGCGCAGCTGCAAGGCTCGGTCTCGAACGACCAGTGCCGGTGCTGGCCGGTGTGGGGCTGGTACCAGTTCAGTTGCTTGCCCGGGATGTCGCACCAGTACAGCGCGCGCTCGGTGGGGTGCCAGAACGGCGATTCACCAAGCAGGCTGGCGGGAACGGGCAGAGGCTGGAAGAGGTCGGGCGCGGTCATGGGCGGATTCTCCCTGCCGCACCCGGTACATCGCAAGAACAGCCGGCGAGGTGTGCGCCGGCCGCGCGGCTCACATCCCCTTGAAGAGATGCGCGTAGCTGCGGCTGACTTCCAGCTTCTGCGTGTGGCCCTTCACGGCCACGATCTGCCGGCCACGGAAATCACGCGTCACGCCGGCGATGGCATTCACCGCAACCAGCGTCGAGCGGTGGATCTGCCAGAAGCGCTGCGGGTCGATCTCGTCCACCAGCTCCTTGATGGGCTTGCGGATCAGTGCCTCGACGGTGGCGGTCTGCACGCGGGTGTACTTTTCATCGCTGATGAAGAAGAGCACCTCGTCCACCGGAATCATCTGGATGGCCTGGCCCACCGTGGCCTGGATCCACTGCAGGTAAGCCGGCTTGGCCTGCACGCCAGCCACACCCAGGCCACCCAGCTGGCCACTCAGGCGATGCAGCAACTGCTGCAGCGGTGGCGCGGCCTGGCCCGCGCCTTCCCCCGCATCGCCCGCTTCACCCTGGCGATCAGCCAGGCGCTTGCGGATGCGCTCGACGGTGACCTTCAGCCGCTCGCGCTCGGCGGGCTTGAGCACATAGTCGGCGGCGCCTTGTTCGAAGGCTTCCACGGCGTACTGGTCGTAGGCCGTGATGAACACGATCTCGGGCAACACGCCGTCGTCACCCACGTCCATCTGGGCAATCTGGCGCGCCGCGTCCACGCCCGTCATGCCGGGCATGCGGATGTCGAGGAAGACCACGTCCGGCCGATGCTGCTCCACCAGCTCCACCGCCTCGGTACCGTTGCGGGCTTCGGCGACGATCTCGAGTTCGGGCCAGGCCTCGGTGAGGCGCGCACGAAGCTGCTCGCGCATCAGGCGTTCATCGTCGGCCAGCACGGCACGGGGTGCGCCGCTTCGGGGAGTGGATGCAGTGGTCATGGCTGAATGCTATGCGAGATGCTGACGGAGGTGGCTGCTCGATCAGGCAGTGGGGTTGGTGGCTGGGGCGGCGCCGGCCACGGTGCGGTAAGGCACGGTCACGGTCACCACGGTGCCGCTGGGCGTGTTGGCCAGCACGGTGAGCGAGGCGGCAGTGCCGTAAAGCATCTGCAGACGCTCACGGATGTTGGCCAGGCCGACGCCGGTGCCCGAGGTGGCCGCGTTGCCGAAGCCCACGCCGGTATCAGCCACCGAGACCGCCAGCTTGCCGTGCACGATCTCGGCCTTGACACGCAACTGCCCGCCTTCGGCCTTGGGCTCCAGGCCGTGGCGGATCGCGTTTTCCACCAGCGTCTGGATCATCATGGCCGGGAATTCCGCCGAGGCCAGGCCGTCAGGCACATCGATGTGCGCATCGAGCCGCTCTTCCATGCGCACCTTGAGAATTTCCACATAGGGCCGGACAACCGCCAGCTCGCGCGCCAGGTCACGCGGGCCGCCGTCGGAGGTTTCGCGCATCGTCGGCATGCTGGCCCGCAGCAGCGCGATCAGGTTCTTCTGCATCTGGCTGGCGCGCGGCGGGTCGGTCTCGATCAGGTGATCGATCGAGGCCAGCGTGTTGAACAGGAAGTGCGGCTCCACCTGGGCCTGCATGGCGGCCATGCGGGCCTCCACCACCTGCCGGCGCAGTGATTCGGCTTCGGCGGTTTCGGTCGCCTGGGCGGCCTTCACTTCGGCCTGGATGCGGCCCTTGTAGGTGATCTTGACGATGGCAGAGGCCACGATCCACAGCAGTGCCAGGTCCGTCAGGAACTCGCCGTAGCGGACGGTATGGTGCTCGATGCGGCTTTCCGGCTTGGCAGCCTCCTGCATCGCCTCGACCTGGGCCGTGCGGGCCTCCTCGATGGCGTCAACGATGGCCTGCTTGGCTTCTTCCACGGCTTCGCGGACATCGTCTGCAGCAGCACCCGGCGGCAGGTTGATGCGGACTTGCTGGTCACCCGCCGAGATCTCGACCGATTGCGGCCCGATCGACACGCTGGCGCCATCACCCACCGCGGACGCCACACCGGAGGCCGCACCAGCCACGCCGGAGGCGGCACTGGCAGCGGCTTCGGCGGTGCGTGCCGGGCGCTTCTGGATGCGCACGCCGTTCTCGTCGATGGAGATGTCCACCCCCTCCTTGCCACCGGTCAGTCCCGGCTTGTCGATGATGATCTTGCGGGCGGGGGGCGGAGCGGGCGTCTTGGGCGGCGCCGGCGAGTCGGGTGTCGAGACGATGGCTTCGGTGAAGGTCCAGCTGAACGGCGGCAGGCTCTGGACGATGTTCACCACGATCACCAGCAGCACCGACAGCACCACGAAGCGCTTCCAGCTGATGCCAGCCAGCCAGGCCCCGTAGGCGTGGAAACCACGAACGGCGGCAGCCGAGAAGGACTGCCAGTTCTGACGCCATTCGGAGGTGGGGGTGTTGGGTGTGCTCATGGTGCTGATCTCACGCTGGAAACGGCCGGAAGGCCATGCTGCGCACTGTACGCACGGTCTTCAGCGGGGGTGTGGGCAAAGCGATCTGGCGCGGGAAGAGACTGACAGACTGCATCATCCGGCGACAAAACGCGGGGCCGCACGGCCCGAACAGCGGCGCCCGATCAACGGCGCTCAATCAGCACGGGCACGAGTTGCAGCGCACCGCGGACCTTGTCGGCTGCTTCCCGGGCCTGCTCACGCGTGGGCCACGGGCCCGCCTGCAGGCGATGCATGCCCCCTTCAGCAAACACCGTCATCAGCGGCGCCAGCCAGTCCAGCTCATTGGCCACCCGCTGCTGGAAGGAGTAGGCGCCGTCGCCCTTGCCGAATGCGCCAAGCTGCAGCCAGAAACCGACCGACGCGGTGGTGTGGGCCCGGGCAACGGGCGCCCCGGGTGCGGGTGTCGGGTTGCTCACGGCGGGCAGGGGCACAGGCGCGGGAAGGGGCCGCGCGGTGGGCGCTGGGGCAGCCGCAGCCACCTTGGGCGCCGGCGCGCTGACAGCCGCCATCCTGGTTTCGGGTTCCGCAGGCGCCGGCTCCGGCATCGGGCGCGCGCCCAGGCCGGCGCGGATCTCGTCATGCGTCAGCCGCTGAACCTCCACCGGAGCCACGCCGTTCTGCACACCCAGCCGCACCGCCGCGGCATAAGACAGATCGATCACCCGCTGCTCGGAAAAGGGCCCGCGGTCATTCACCCGCACGATCACCTCGCGGCCATTGGCCGGGTTGCGCACCCGGGCAAAGCTGGGGATGGGCATGGTCTTGTGCGCCGCCGTCATGGCCAGCATGTTGTAGGTTTCACCGCTGGCGGTGCGGCGGCCATGAAACTTGCGGCCATACCAGGACGCCAGCCCGCGCTCGGTGAGCGGCTCGTCCGCCGTCATCGGCACATAGGTCTGGCCCAGCACTTCGTAAGGCTTGTTCGGGCCACCCGCGCGAATCGGCTCGACCTTGGGCTCGGCATCGGGCGTGCGCGCCACGTCCGCCAGCGCCACGTCTGTCGGGGGGCCATCCCGCCCGGCGGGAGCAGACACCACCGGTCGGGGCGACGAGCCGCCACTGCCCACCGGTGTGGAACTGCAGCCAGCCAACACCAGCGCCGCGCTCAGGCACAGCCAGGCGGCGCCGCGTAGAACGGGCTGGAAGGCCGGCAAGAGTGCCGAAGCGTGGGCAGGAAGATGTTGCATGCGGGGGCGATTTTGCTGCCTTTTGATGTGCCGGTGTTCAGCCGCGCCGCATCAGCCCACCCGCACGCCCAGCGCCTCGACCAGCGTGGCCGCCTGATCGTGGGAGATGACAGCGCCCTTGAAGGACTGGACCAGGTCATTCAGGCTCAGGCCGCCCAGGTCCACGGAGCGCACATCGGCGCCGGCGAACTGCGCGTTCTTCAGGTGGGCATTGCGCAAGCTGCCGCCCTTGAACACCGCATCGCGGAAGTCGCAGCCCGACACATCCGCATCGGCCATCTGCAACTGCTCCAGGCGCTGCTTGCGGAACGACAGGCCGCGCAGGTCGGCCCCCACCAGCAGGCATTCCACGAAGACCAGGCCCAGGGTCTCGGCGCCGCCAAAACCGGCGCCCGTCAACTTGCTGGCCTCGAAGCGGGTGGCGGCCAGCTTGGCGCGCAACCAGCTGGTGTTGTTCAGGTCGCACTGCACGAAGCGGGCATCGGTGAGGTCCACCTGCCGGAAGTCGGCTTGCCCGGCCTTGCAGCCTTGCCACATCGACTCGGCCAGATTGGCCTT
The DNA here is from genome assembly GCF_038066635.1 of Ideonella margarita. Classification (NCBI taxonomy): domain Bacteria; kingdom Pseudomonadati; phylum Pseudomonadota; class Betaproteobacteria; order Burkholderiales; family Sphaerotilaceae; genus Ideonella; species Ideonella margarita. Next base: position 186,482 of record NZ_JBBUTI010000003.1, read on the forward strand.
GGCCCAGCGGGTGGACTGCAGGCTGCAATCCACGAAATGCACACCGCGGGCATCCAGGCCAGACAGGTCTTCGCCGTCGAGCCGGCAGCGGCTGATGGTCAAGGTGTGGCCCACCGGCACGGGCAGGCAGGCCGCCAGGTCGTCGCGCCCCAGGGTGCGGTCGGTCGGGCCATGCAGGGCGATGAGGGGGGTGGGCGTAGTCATGGCGCGGAACGGCAAGGAAGCACGGCAGCGCAATGTAGCCCCGCCCGCGCCACGAACGCCGATACCTGACTGAACACCCCCGCCGTTGCCCGCCACGGTTTGACGCCGAGGCGTGTCCATGAACACAGCCAGACCTCAATCCACCTGTCGCGCCAGCCACGCCGCAATCGCCGACGCTGACTTGAACTCGTCAACCGACCGGGCGATGTGGCGGGGGTCACGCTCTTGCCACATGCGCGCCAGGGCCTGGCCGGGGCCGATCTCGAGCACGACCTGCACGCCCTGGGCGGCCATTGCGTCCATGGCCTCGTCCCAGCGCACCGTCTGGGCCAGTTGCTGCGACAGCGCGGTGCGCGCACTCTGTGCGTTGCGGATGCGGCCCAGCGCATGGCTGAACAGCACGGCATGGGGCGCCTGCATCACCACACCCGCCAGGTGCCGGTCAAAGGCCTCGGCGGCCGGCAACATCCAGCGGGTGTGCGACGCCACCGCAATGTTCAGCGGCGTGCAACGCCAGCCTCGCCGGGTGGCCTCAGCCGCGGCCGACAGCAAATCAGCACGCTGCCCGCCAACCAGGCCCGCGCCTTCATTGATGCGAATCGCCACTTCCAGATCGAAGCTGCGGCACAGCTGCGCGATGCCGCCCGCCTCGGCGCCGGTGATGCCGAGCAAACCGGTGTCGATGCCGGCGGCGGCCTGGTCCATGAAGGCCGCCCGCTCAGCGGCCAGCGCCACGGCGGTGTGTGCGCTGAACACGCCAGCTGCGGAGAACGCCGCCAGCTCACCCACGCTGTAGCCCAGCACCACGTCGGGCGGCGCAGGCAGCAGCGGCTGCAGTTGCGCCCAGGCGGCGCAGGCGGTGGCGGTCAGCAGCACTTGTGCGCGCACGTTGTCGCCGGCCAGGCTTGGATCGGCCAAGCGCTCACGCCAGTCTGCACCGCAGCGTGTTGCCAGCGCCTGCATGGTCGAGTCATCAGCCAACCACGGCAGCATGCCCGGGCGCTGCAAGCCCTGTCCGGAAAACACGAGTGCCCAGCGCATGGCGTGCAGTTTCAGCCCAGGGCGCCAAGCCGGTGCAGCAGGCAGACGGCCGACAGCGTGTCGGCGCAGCCGCCCGGCGACAGCCGCCGTGCGACGAAGGCTGCGTGAATCTCGCGGGCGTCAGTCAGTGCTTCGGTGCGCGTTGCCCCGCCGTTCATCAGGAAGCGTTGCGCCTCGGTGCGTGCAAACGCCAGCCCTTCCAGGCCGCCCCGGTGCGCGATGTTGCAATCGTCCAGCTCGGCCATGATCTGGAAGAACACCTGCAGTTGCAGGCGCTGCCCGCTCAGGCCGCGGGCTTGCGCTGCACGCCAGGCCGGCACCGCGCACTCAAATAACACCGGCAAGCCGAGCGCGGCCTCTTCCGATGCGCTGCGCAGCCCGTATTGCCGCGCCGCCCGCCCACCAGACAACACCGATGCGCGCGCGCACCGCGCCTGCAGCGCCGCGCCCCAATGCTGCTGCAGCGCCGCGCGCCAATGGTCAGCACTCAAGGCCAAACCATCGGCCTGCGTGGCACCGGCCGCTGCGCACAGCAGGCCCAGCATGAAGATCGCCCCACGGTGGGTGTTGATGCCGCCGGTGGCCGCCAGCATGCGGGCCTCGGCCTCGATGCCGCTGCGCTCCAGCGCGTCAAACGGCGCAAACGCTGCGCCCAGCTCGGCCATGTGCGTGAAGTAGCTGCGCAGCGCCAGCAAGCTGCGCATGAAGGTGTGGGCGTCCATGTCGTCATGGCTGCCGGTGTCTTCGAACGACACCAGCCCGGGCTTCGGCGCCAGCGCCAGTTCGTCATGCAAGGCCAGCGTGGCGGCGCGGCCGATGTGGGCGGGCGAGAACGCCGCGGCAACACGCCCAGGCCGGCTCAGCAGCGCCGTCATGCCGCACACCACCCGGCGTTCGCCAGCACCTCGGCATCAGAGGCCAGCACGCTGCCATACAGACGCTTGACCAGCACCTCGCTGCAGCGCCCGGCGCGCCAGGCGGCCCACTCGCGCCAGGCCACCGCGCTGCCATCGGGGAACATCAATTCGCCGTCGATCCGCACCGGCGACGCACACGCCTGCAGCGCCGCCACCGCGTCATCGGCCTGCGCGGTGCCGTCCACGGCCAGCCACAGGTCGATGTCGCTGCGCTCATGCACGTAGTGCAGGCCGCTCAGTTGCTGCCAGCCGGCGCTGCCGTACACATGCGCCCGCACGTCCAGGCTGGCCAGGCGCGCCTCCAGTGCACGCAGCGGCGCATGGGCCTCACGCGGGCACACGCCGATGGCCGCGCGCAGCCGCGGGAATTCGCTCAGCCACGAGATGCCGCTGTGCGCCACCCGCAAGCTCAAGGGCCGGCGGCCCCAGCGCGCGGGGGCCGACAGGCCCAGCGCCACGCCGTCGTCGCGCTGCGGGTGCGGCGCGCATTGCCGCGTCACCACCAGCGGCAGCGCATGGTCGGCCCAGTGCTGCAGGCAGGCTCGCGCCACGTCGTCCCATGGGCCGCTCAAGATGTCACGCCAGGCGGCGCTGCCCAGGTGGGCCAGTTGATGGCGACGGAGCAAGGGCATGGTCCGCCTCTCAGGCTGCGTCCAGCACGCGCTGCGCCACGTCGCTGGCCAAGTTGCGCCCACCGCGCGCCGCACCATCGGCGGCTCGGCGATCGTCTGTGGCCGCATCGGCCAGGGCACCGCGCAAGGCCTGCGGCAAGTCACCCTGCCACAGCGCGCGCACGCCGCCCATCGCCACATAGTTTTCCACGCCGGGTGCGAACACCGGGTTGTCTTGCGACAGCGCTTCCAGCAGCTCCGGCTTCAGCTTGGTGATGCGCGCCATGGCCGGCAGGCGCATGACGCGGATCTCCGCCTCAGGCAGCGCATAGCAGGCGTCGGCGATCAAGCCCGACGTGATGAAGCCGCCCGACAGCGCCTGGTCATACACCAGGCCGATCACGCGGTGGCCGCGACGGCGCGCCAGGTCCAGGCACAGGCCCAGGTGCGCCATCGCGCGGTTGATGCCCAGCAGCTCATCGCGCCGGCGCAGTTGCTGGCCCTGCGTATCAATCAAAAGCAGGATCGGGCAGCCGGGCTGGCGCTCGATGGTGTCGAGCACCACGCGGGCCTGCGCCAGCGCCAGCTGAACCCCGATCGGCGCGTGCCCGGTGGTGCCGATGACCTTCAGCGGCGCGCCGTCAAAGCGCACATCGCCGGTGATGAAATCGCCCTCGGCCGTGAGCCCGTGGTCGCTGCCGAACAAGCGCTCGGCCAGTGTTTTCCAGTCCATCGCCAACCCCTCAATCCGTGCGCAGGGCACGTAGCGCCTGCACATCCATGGACGCCACCTCTTCAGGCTTGGGCACGCCGAGGCGCTGCCACAAGGTCAAGGCTTCCACATCGCCGTCCAGCGCCTCCGGCAGCAGCGCCCAACGCGCGGCCAGTTGCCGGTGCTCGGCCTCGAGGCTCTCCGGCTTCACTGGCCGCGAACCATTCAAGGCTGCCAGCGCCGCCTCGCGGAAAGCGGCCACGTCGTCGTCCAGCAGCACGTCGCAGTCGCCGGTGATCCAGCGGTGCTTGCCACCGGTGGTGCGCCACACCAGGGCGCGGTCGCGGGCATCAAACTCGTCAACTCCGTGCGAGGCCTCGATCACCTCCGGCCCCGACATCGCCAGCCGGCTGGCATCGCTCATCAGCACCTGATCGGCGCAGCGCGCCACGATGCCCATGCCACCGAAGCAGCCGTTGGCACTGCCCACCAGCACGATCACCGGGATGCCCGCAGCGCGCACATCGAGCACCGCACGCATCACTTCCGACACTGCGATCAACCCGGCGTTGGCCTCGTGCAAACGCACACCGCCGGAGTCGACCAGCAGCAGTACCGCGTCAGGCCGGTCACGCTGTGCGCGCCGCAGCAAGCCGACGAGCTTGGCGCCGTGCACCTCGCCCACGCCACCGCCCATGAAGGCGCCTTCCTGGGCCGCCACGAACACCGTGCGGCCACCGAGCAAGGCACGGCCAATCGCCACGCCATCGTCAAACGACGAGGGCACGCCCAGCTGGGCCAGGTGCGGGCTGGTGATGCGCTCGGACGGCGGCAGCCATTCGTGAAAGGTGTTGGCGTCGAACAGGCGCGCAATGCGCTCGCGGGCCGAACACTCGGCATAACTGATCATGGCTGCAGCCCCGCTTTCAGGGCGGCCACGGCCTGGTCCAGCCGCAAGCTGACCACGGCGGGCGTGGCGCCCATGTCGTTCACCGACACGCGCACGCCGGCCAGCGCATGGCGGGCGTGGAAGTCGTCGAACACCGCTTGCCAGATCGGGCGAAAGCCGTGGGCCGAGGTTGCCACGTGAACGTGGCAGACCGGCGGCGTGCCCGGCTCCAGCATCACCTCCAGGTTGCCGGACCCCACCACACCCACCAGCACCGCTTGAAACGGACCGGTGACATGGTGGCCTTCAAAGCTGAAGTCCAGCGTTTCGATGCCTGCATGTAGGCTCATGTCGACTGTCTCCGGTCTTACCAGTTGCGGAAGCGCTTCGGGGGCTGATAGAGCCCGCCCGAAATGCGCACCAGATCACGCATGCTGCGCGCTGCCAGCAGGTTGCGGGTGGCGTCGCGCGGGTCGATGCCCAGGTCAACGGCACGGCGAATCACGCCGCGGTCACGCAGGTTTTCCACCATGCGGCGGTCGCGGCCCAGGCCGAGTGCGGTGTAGCCCGCCACGCCGCGGATGGCCTGTTCTCGCTCTTCGTCGGTGCGGCACAGCAGCAGGTTGGCGATGCCTTCTTCGGTGAGCACATGCGTCACGTCGTCGCCGTAAATCATGATCGGCGGCAAGGCCATGCCGGCCTGCTCAGCCAGCTGCCAGGCATCCAGCGTTTCAACAAACGCCGGCTGCATGTGCTCGCGGAAGGTCTCCACCATCTGCACCACCAGCTTCTGGCCACGCGGCGTGCCGGCAGCGCCGGTGCGGCCAGCGCGCGCTTCGCGACCGGCCTTCAGCCAGGCCTCGCTGGCGTGCCGTCGGCCACGTGCATCGGCGCCCATGTTGGGCGCGCCGCCAAAGCCCGCGATGCGGCCCAGCGTAGCGGTGGAGCTGTTGCCCTGCAAGTCCATCTGCAGGGTCGAGCCGATGAACAGATCACAGGCGTAGTGCCCGGCCGCCTGGCAGAACGCGCGGTTGCTGCGCAGGCTGCCGTCAGCGCCTGTGAAGAACACATCGGAGCGGGCGCGGATGTAGTCCTCCATGCCCAGCTCGGAGCCGAAGGAATGCACCGACTGCACCCAGCCGGCTTCGATCGCAGGAATCAACGCGGGGTGCGGGTTCAGCGCCCAGTGCTGGCAGATCTTGCCCTTGAGCCCGAGCGACTCGGCATAGGTGGGCAGCAGCAGCTCGATCGCCGCCGTGTCGAAGCCGATGCCGTGGTTCAGTCGCTGCACGCCGTATTCGGCATAGATGCCCTTGATGGCCATCATGGCCATCAGCACCTGGATCTCGCTGATCTGCGCCGGGTCACGCGTGAAGAGCGGCTCGATGGTGTTGGGCTTGGGCGCCACGATCACGTAATCGACCCAGCCGGCAGGCACGTCGATGCGGGGCACCTGGTCGACCAGCTCGTTCACCTGCGCGATCACGATGCCACCGCTGAAGGCCGTCGCCTCGACGATGGCCGGCGTGTCTTCGGTGTTCGGGCCGGTGTAGAGGTTGCCCTGGGCATCGGCCGAGTGCGCCGCAATCAAGGAGACCTGCGGCGTGAGGTCGACGAAGTAGCGCGCGAACAATTCCAGGTAGGTGTGGATGGCGCCGATCTGCAAGCGCCCTGCCCCCACCAGCTGGGCCAGTCGACCGGCTTGCGGGCCGGAGAACGAGAAGTCCAGCTTCGACGCAATGCCGAGCTCGAACACTTCCAGGTGCTCGGGCAGCGCGAGCACCGACTGCACCATGTGCAGGTCATGCACGCACTGCGGATCGAGTTGCACCAGCGCGCGCGCCAGGAAGTCGGCCTGCTTCTGGTTGTTGCCTTCCAGGCAGACGCGGTCGAAGGGCTCGAGCACGGCATGCAGCAAGGCCACGGCCTGGTCGGTGCTGACCAGCTTGCCGCGCAGTGCGCTGCCCAGCGCAATGGCGACACGGGCCTGCCGCTGGCTGCGGCGCTGCGCACGCGTGCCCCAGTCGCGGGGCTCAGTGGGCGCGTTCACGGCTTGGCACCCACCACGCCCATCACGGCGTCAGGCAACGCGGTGGCGATGCCGGGGAACACGCAGATCAGCACCACCGACAGCAGCATCAGCACCACGAACGGCAGCACGCCCCAGATGATGTCGCTCAGCGGAATGTCAGGCGCGATGTTCTTGATGACGAAGATGTTCAGGCCCACCGGCGGGTGGATCAGGCCAGTCTCCATCACGATGGTCATCAGCACGCCGAACCAGATCAGATCAAAGCCGGCAGCCTTCAGCGGCGGCAGGATGATCGGTGCGGTCATCAGGATGATGCTCACCGGCGGCAGGAAGAAGCCCAGCAGGATGACCATCACCAGCACCGCCGCCAGCAGCACCCATTTCGAGAGCTGCAGGGCCACGATCCACTCGGCCGTCGCCTGGCTGATGTGCAGGTAGCTCATCACGTACGAGAACAGCAGCGACATGCCGATGATCATCATCAGCATGGTCGACTCTTTCAGCGTCGAGGCCAGGATCGGCTTCACGTCCTTCGGTCGCCACACGCCGTAGATGCCGGCAATCAGCGCCAGCGCCAGCAGTGCGCCCAGGCCTGCGGTTTCGCTGGGCGTGGCAAAGCCGCCGTACAGCGCCACCATCACACCCACCAGCAACAGCACGAACGGCACCACGCGCGGCAGCATCTCGAACTTCTCGCGGGTGGAGAAGGTTTCGCGTTCCAGCAGCGACGAGTGCGTGCCCGACGACAGGTAGGCCGCCTCGGCCATCTTGAACTCACGCTTGTAGCGGAACGCCGCATAACCCGCAAACAGCAGCACCAGCAGCACGCCGGGGAAGATGCCCGCCAGGAACAGGCGGCCCAGCGATTGCTCGGCAGCCACGGCGTACAGGATCATCGTGATCGACGGCGGCAACAAGATGCCCAAGGTGCCGCCGGCCGCGATGATGCCGGCCGCAAAGCCCGGCGAATAGCCGCGCTTGCGCATCTCCGGAATACCGGCGCTGCCGATGGCCGAGCAGGTGGCCGGGCTGGAGCCCGCCATGGCCGCGAACAGCGCGCAGGCGAACACGTTGGCAATGCCCAGGCCGCCCGGAATGCGGCCCATCCAGACGTGCATCGCGGCGTACAAATCCTGGCCCGCCCTTGATTTGCCTATGGCCGCCCCTTTCAGGATGAACAGCGGAATCGACAGCAGCGTGATGCTGGCCATCTCCTCGTAGACGTTCTGGGTGATGGTGTCCAGCGCAGACGCCGGCATGAAGATGCCCATGAAGAGCACCGCGACACTGCCCAGCGCAAAGGCGATCGGTGCGCCCGAGAACATGAACAGCAGAGTGACCAGGCCGAACAACAGGCCCATGGCAAGCATACTCATCGCTGGCCTCCTTTGGCAACACGGTTGAGGCTGGCTGCGAGTTGAACGGCCAGCTGCAGCGTGAGCAGCGACATGCCGGCAAACATCAGGCCGTAAGGGATCCACAGCGGAGGCGCCCACGACGACGACGTCGTCTGGCCTTCCACCCAGGCCTCATGGAACAGCGCCCACGACTTCCAGGCAAAGAAGCCGCAGAACAGCGTGCCCATCAGGTCCACCGCCACCAGGCGAAGGCGGTTCAGCACGCCCGGCAGCATCGACGACAAGGCCTCGATGCCGACGTGCCCGCGGATCGACTGCACATACGCGCTGCACAGGAAGGTGGCCCCCACCAGGCAGAACACGGCGGCTTCGTCCTGCCAGTCGGTCGAGGCCTTCAGGAAGTAGCGCGAGAACACGCTGTAGGTCAGCACCAGGGAGGCGGCCAGCAGCGCCAGCATGCCCAGGCCGAGCATGGCGCGGTTGAGCAGGTTGAGCCCGTGGGCGAGCGGCTTCAGCAGCGCCGGCGTGTGCGGATCGACCTCGTCGACCGCGACCATGGAAACGACACCGTGGCTCATAGCAGCTTCTGCGCAGCCTTCAGCAGCGCAGCACACGATTCGTTCTTGTCGCCAAAGTCCTTCCAGGCGGTTTCACGGGCGATGGTCTGCCACTTCTTGAGCGTGGCCTCGTCCATGTCGTAGACCTTGGCGCCGGCCTTGGCGTACACCTCGGCGGCCAGGCGGTCGTCGGCCTTGGCGGCGTCGAGCGCAAACTTTTCCAGCTGCGCGCCCACGCCCATCACCGCGTCCTGCTGGGCCTTGGTCAGCTTGGCGAACACCTCCTTGGACATCATCAGCGGCTCGAACATGAACCAGTAGGTGTGGCTGCGGCCGGTCGTCAGGTGCTTGGCAATTTCCTCCAGCTTGAAGGAGATGAAGCTGGTGCTCGACGTCATCGCGGCGTCCATCGCGCCGGTCTGCATGGCCGCGTAAATTTCGTTCGACGGCAGCGAGATGACGGAGGCGCCGGCCTGCTTGAGCATCATGTCCATCTCGCGGCTGCCACCACGCACCTTCAGGCCCTTGGCATCCTCCGGCTGCAGCAGCGCGCGCGGGCGGCTGGCCACACCACCGGCCTGCCAGACCCAGCTGACGATGACCACGCCTTTGTCGTCCAGCACCTTGGAGAGCAGCTTGCCCACCTCGGCCGTTTTCCAGGCCGCGCCCTGCTCGTAGCTGGGCACCAGTGCCGGCATCAGGCCGATGTTGGTTTCAGACACTTCCCCGCCGGCATACGACAGCGGCACCAGCGTCATGTCGAGTGCGCCCTTGCGCATCGACGAGAACTGCGCGTTGGTCTTCATCAGCGACGAGCCCGGATACACCGACGCACTGAGCGAGCCGTTGGTGGCCTTCGCCACATCGGCCGCGAACTTGCGGCACAGGCGGTCGCGGAAGTCACCTTCGGTCAGGCTGCCACTCGGGAACTGGTGCGAGATCTTGAGCTGCGTGGGGCTTTGCGCCAGCAGCGGCGGTGCCGCAAGACCCAAGGCCGTGGCGCCGGTTCCCTGCAGGAAAGTGCGTCGGTTGAAGTGCATGTTTGTCTCCGTTCGTTGTGGTGGCCCGGTGTCGTTGTCTGCGCAGGGCAGCACGCCGGATCTCGGACAAATGAACGGTAACAAGGCACCCGGCAGGGCTTCAATCAACCACTTGATGCGACGTTTACGCTGCCTGAAACGATCGCGGGTTAACCCCTGCGACCACACCCACCCCCTGAATGAAACGCACAGCACGCCCGGAATGCCGCCGCACAATCACGGGCTTGAGCAGCCTTTGATGAGCCCCGGGAGCGCGACCGTGCCGATCCACATTGACGAAGACATCAGCTTCAGAAAGCTGGAGATCCTGCTGGCGTTTCTGGAAGCCGGCAGCCTGGGCCGCACGGCCGAGCGACTGGGCGTGAGCACCGTCAGCGTGCACCGCGCGCTGCACTCGCTGGAGTCGGGCACGCGCTGCACCTTGTTCCGGCTGGAGGGACGCAACCTCTTGCCCACCGATGCGGCGCTGGCCCTGGCCGACGTGGCTGCGGAAGTGCTGCACGCGATGTCGGAGGGCATCCGCTCGACGCGCGAAATCGCGGGTTATGCGGCCGACCGCATCCGCATCGGCTCGATGTATTCGCTCACCAGCCGCACCGTGCCGGCACTGATCCAAGGCCTGAAGTTGCGCATGCCCGACATCCAGACCGAGCTGGTGCTGGCCTCGAATGCCGATTTGCTGACCAAGCTGCGCGACGGCGCGATTGATGCCGCGCTGATGGGCGAGACCGACGACGCCGACCTCGAATCCCAGTTGTTGTTCGAGGATGACATCTTCTTCGCAGCGCCCGTCAGCGCGAACTACCCCGCGAACGAGCCCGTCGATCTGCGCGACTGCAAGGACGTGCGCTTCGTCAGCCTGACCGAAGGCTTCGTCACGCGGCAGCGATTCGTGGAGGCGTTTCAAGGCGCCGGCTTCACGCCGAATGTCGCCATCTCGACGGGCGACATCTTTTCGCTGATGAACCTGATCGGCGGCGGCATCGGCTGCAGCCTGCTGCCGGGCCGTGTGCGCGACGTGCTGCCGCGCGACGTGCAACTGCTGGAGATGCAGCCGGCATACCACGCACCCCAGCGCATCGTGATGACCTTCCTGCGGGCCCGCGAACGCGACCCCAACCTGCTGTCACTGCTGGCGGCGAGCCGCACGTACGCGGCGGAGCGCGCCGAACAGACCAGAGCCGCTGCAGCGGCGGGGTGCTGAGGCGGCCTGCCTCATCCAGCCGGCTTGAGGCGCGGCCACAAGCGCTTGACCAGCGCTGCCGCATCCGCTTCCTCTTTCGGGGAATACGGCGGCTCGGGCGGCTTCGGCATTTCCAGCCCGACCGTTGGCGGCAGGACGTCTTTCAGGATCAGCAGGTTCATCAGCCTGGTGTAGGCCAACTGCTCCACACGCGATTGGCCCAGCTTGCCAATCGCCAGCAAAGGCACGGCCATTTCCTCCCCGTGCGCCGCGTCCACGCGCAGGCCCTCCAGCGCGCGCTCCAGCTCGGCCGGGCTGCGGGCCTCGGGGTTCAGGCCGTTGTAATAGACCAGCCCGGCACCAGGCACCTTGGCGTCCAGGGCACGCAAGGCCAACATGCTTTGTTGAGCCATCAGATCGGGCGTGAGGGTCTGGCAGCGGCGCTGGTTCTGGCGCTCCTTGGTGATCACCGACGCCTGCTGGTCGGCCGGAAGCACAAGGCGGTACTTGGGATGGCTGCCATTGATCATGGACTCGACGTCCATGTCGGGTCGGCAGCTGTTGATCCAGCGCGCCGCATCCAGGGCCTGGCGCGGGTCGCCGCTGTCGAGGGCACGCTGCACATGCGGGCCGAAGCCCTCGGAGCCGATGCCTGCCGCCGAGCCACTCGCCCCGGAGGCGGCCTCAGGGCTGGATGGCTGCTGTTGCGAGGCTGACGCTGCAGCAGCAGCGAGGCTGAGAGATCGCTCGATGGGTGACAGATCGGCCGGACCGCTGCCCGGCGCCGATGCGGCCGGTACAACCCCAGTCGGCAGCGGCCGGGCGCCCAGCCAGTGCCACCCCGCCAGGGCCAAAGCCAACGCCAACGCAGCCCCGCCGGCCGCCCAGATCACGGGCCTGATCATGAGGACTGGGACGTGCAACGGCACTGCAGGTGTGCTCGCACCTGGCGAAGCGAGGTACCTGCGAGGAGGCGCGACATCTGGTCGTTATCGAATCGACGGAGGTCTGACATGGCGTGGGTGCAAGACAGAAGCAGACAACATCCGCGACGACGTGCGCTGGAAGTGCATCACCAGGCTCGGTGAGTCCCGTCAAGATGAAGCTGCAGGAACTGGTTCGACTGCAGAGCCGGAGCAGGTGCGAGCACTTCAATTCTGAAAAGTTCGGCATATGAGGAACGCCAAACAAAGCAATTCGCGGCGGTTCTTGGCTCTGTTTCGGCCGCACTCTAACCCAATCACAACCAATTGTTGGCGGCTGCTGCTCCAAGATTCAGATCAAGTGGCGCCGTGTGGATTCGTATGCCTTCCACCTCTGTGGACGGTGGCAAGTTCTGCACCGCCAACTAATTCGGATCTGGTGTCTGCGGCATGAGCACCGCCCAAAACCGCCACTTAGCACGGCATCTGCGCAGGATCAGGCAGCGGAGTGGCGCAAGAGGAGTTGCTTGACCTGCCGGTACTCCTCCATACGCTCCAAGTCCTTGTCTGTCGGATTCGGGATGCGGCTCAAATCCGAGTTCTCTGCGTTGTCGGCCAGCTTGACCGCTCTAGCGACCGGATGCGCTGCTGCACGCGCCGCAGCGTCGAGTCGGGTCTCGCCCGGTCGCTTGGTGAGCGCATCCAGCGCAGTCAACACGCAAGCAGAAAAGCCCTGCTCCCGGAGCTGTTCGATCGTGACCGGCGTGTCTTCGACCACATCGTGAAGGACCCCGACGATTCGCTCGTCCATCGACTGCAATCGCAACATCACTCTGAGGGGATGCAGGATGTATGGCTGACCGCCCTTGTCCGTCTGACCGGCGTGCGCAGAAGCAGCGATAGCGATGGCGCGTTCAAGCGTCGACATATGGATGTTCCTTTGCGTCAACAGGACGACGCAGCCAATTAAGGCTACCGAATACAAGAACTGACCAAAATGGTGCGACGGATCGTTGGCACCGCCAATCAAGATGGGCTTCAAGGCGTCTGCGCCCTGCCATGTTGATAATCGCCACCGATTGACCTGAAGCGCCCCGGGTTTCATGGAGGCCCGTTGGGTTAAGTCAGGCTTCCGTCAAGGCAGTCTGACTGGCGAGTTGCCGGTAGTAGTTTGCCTCAGCCTCTGCGGGTGGGATGTACC